>NZ_VMLI01000021.1:8201-66492 GCF_013276625.1 Streptococcus sp. 9903
CTGACGAAGTCAGTAACATCTATACGATAAGGCTAAGCTGACGTGGTTTGAAGAGATTTTTGAAGAGTATTAACGAGGTGGCAGTCCAAGGGCAATGCGGCCGTAGCGACTGATTCGTGTGATTTTCCAGGCAGGCGACCAGGTAACTTCAACCTTGACATCTTCGATACCCTCGATTTGTTTCAGACCTGCCACGATTTCGATAGGCAGGCTTTCGGCACAATCGCAGGCGGTGTCAGTGAAGGTCATGACAATCTTGCAGAGACCCGTTTCATCCAGATTGATTTCATAAATCAACCCTAGATTGTAAACATCCAATTCCACATCTGTATCAAAAACCTTCTCTAGTTTTTCGATAATTTGGTCTTGTAAGGCCAAAGCACGGTCATTGATTTTGATATCGTCTCTCATTACAGTCCCTCCACGTGATAAATATCCTCTATTTTCTCATAATTCTGACAATTTGGCAAGCTTTTGATGAATTTTCTGAAAAATATGATAAAATGAAGAAAATACGGAATCAAGGGGAAGCCTATGGAGCAGATTGGAAAAGTCTTTAGACAATTACGAGAGTCAAGAAATATCTCGCTGAGACAAGCAACTGGGGGACAATTTTCGCCGTCTATGTTATCTCGCTTTGAAACTGGTCAGAGTGAGCTTTCGGTGGAAAAGTTTCTATTTGCCCTAGAAAATATATCTGCCAGTGTAGAGGAAATCCTCTTTCTGGCGAGAGGGTTTCAGTATGATACAGATTCTGAGTTGAGAAAAGAAATCATAGATGTCTTGGATCCAAAGAATATAGCTCCGCTTGAGGACTTGTATCGCAAGGAGTATCAAAAGCATGCCCATTCTCAAAACAAACAGAAACATATTTTAAATGCCATTATTATCAAGTCTTATATGAAGAGCATGGACGAAAGGGTAGAGTTAACGGCAGAGGAGGGGAAAGTCCTTCATGATTATTTGTTTTCTACCGAGATCTGGGGAATCTATGAACTCAATTTATTTTCAGTCAGTTCACCATTTCTATCTGTTTCTCTTTTCACTAGGTATGTTAGAGAAATGGTACGTAAATCTGATTTTCTAATGGAAGTGTCTGGCAATCGAAACCTGTTTCACACTATACTATTGAATGGTTTTTTAGCCAGCATTGAGTGTGAAGAATTTACCAATGCCTCTTATTTTAAACGTGTTATCGAAGAGCATTTCTACAATGAAAATGAGACCTATTTCCGAATTGTCTATTTGTGGGCGGAAGGTCTCCTTGATAGCAAGCAAGGCAGAGTCAAGGAAGGTCAGAAAAAGATGGAAGATGCTGTCCGTATTTTTGAGATGCTTGGCTGTAATAAATCTGCCGAATACTATAGAAAAACGACCGATTATTGAATATCTGCAAACTAAGAGAATGATTTGAAATTTTAAGCGATAGAACTTTTGACTGCTCTCAGGTCATCGAGAAAGTTCTATCGTTTTTTTGCTTATTTTGTGTGTTGCATATATTCAAAGTTTTTCCTCTAAAATTTCTAAGTGCTATACTATAGTCATACTTCACATAAAACTTTGAACAAGAAGGGAGATTATCTATGAAATTATTGTTTAGAAATCAAGCTTATCGACTCTTGACTTTGTCACGCTTCTTCAATGCTTTTGGTGCTTCGATTTTCAACCTGGTCTTTATCGTCTATGCATCGACTTTGCCACAAGCCTCTTTTGCTGTTGCTATGGCGAATATTGTCATGATTCTTCCGACTCTCTTTACAGTTTTTGTAGGGATTCGGGCAGATTACACGAGAGACAAGGTCAAATGGATGGTCTATAGCGGTTTGTTTCAGGCGGTTTTATTTTTTCTAGCAGCCCTAGTTGTTCAGCAAGCTAGTTTATTTGCCTTTTCTAGCCTGTGTTTGATCAATGTCATTAGTGATGTCATCAGTGATTTTGCTGGTGGTTTGCGCATGCCTCTCATTAAGGAAAAAGTAGCTGAAGATGATCTGATGGAGGCTTATTCTTTTTCCCAATTCATCACCTATATTTCAGTTATTGGTGGTCAAGCTTTTGGAGTCTGGCTCTTAGGTCTATCGGTCAACAATTTTTCCCTCGTTGCGGGAATCAATGCCTGTTTTTTCCTCGTATCAGCCTCTGTTCTCTTTTTAGGAAGAAGCAAATTGAGCCTGTCAATGTCATCTGCTGATGGTGAAATTCTAAAAAATGAGAAGCTTTCTATCAAAGACCAGTTCCTAACAATTTACCGAAATTTACGTCTCGTTTTTCTTAAAAGTGGACAGAAAAACTTTGGTTTTATGCTCTTTGCTGTCTTGCTTATCAATGCCTTGGGTGGCGCTTTGGGTGGAATTTATAATATCTTCTTTTTGAGCCATTCTCTCTTGAATTTTTCTTACACAGAGACACTATTTATCAATCAAGTCTGTGTTTTGTTAGCAATCATCATCAGTAGCCTTACGGGCAATGATTATTTTGGGAAGCAGTCCTTGCCTAGATTGATGATGTGGGCTACCGTAGGACTCAGTCTAGTTGGTCTAGCTAACTTATTCAATCAGGTCGTGCTTGGTTTGCTATTTCTCTTTTTAACTCTGTATGTGTCTGGTAAAGTTCAACCAAAGATTAGTGCCATGCTCATGAAGAATCTAGCTCCAGAGGTTCTAGCTCGTACCAGTAATTTTTTAGGTTTATTGTTTACCTTATCCATACCTGTGGGAACAGCTTGTTTTTCACTTATAGCTGTATGGAATATACAGTTGACTTGGATGCTATTTGTTGGTCTTTCCTTGCTAGCTATTCTTTTGACAGTTCTTAATCTTAAAAATGATATCTAATACTCTTCGAAAATCTCTTCAAACCACGTCAGCGTCGGCTTGTCGTAGGTATATGTTACTGACTTCGTCAGTTCTATCTGCGACCTCAAAACACTGTTTTGAGCAACCTGCGGCTAACTTCCTAGTTTGCTTTTTGATTTTCATTGAGTATAAATCCTAATTTTTTTCTCACTGTTTTAATCCCTCTATTTATGGTAAAATAAGACTATTAAGTTTAAAGAGGATTCCCTATGAAATTACAAAAACCAAAAGGAACGCAGGATATTTTACCTGCTGAATCTGCCAAATGGCAGTACGTTGAGGGCTTTGCCCGTGAGATTTTCAAGCGCTATAACTATGCAGAAGTGCGCACGCCTATTTTTGAGCATTACGAGGTTATCAGTCGCTCTGTCGGAGATACAACGGATATCGTAACCAAGGAAATGTATGACTTCTATGACAAGGGTGACCGCCATATTACCCTCCGTCCAGAAGGAACTGCGCCCGTTGTCCGTTCCTATGTGGAAAATAAACTCTTCGCCCCAGAAGTGCAAAAGCCAAGCAAGTTCTACTACATGGGACCTATGTTCCGTTACGAGCGTCCACAGGCAGGGCGTTTGCGCCAGTTCCACCAGATTGGTGTAGAGTGCTTTGGTTCTAGCAATCCAGCTACCGATGTAGAAACCATCGCTATGGCAGCTCATTTCTTGAAAGAAATCGGCATCCAAGGTGTCAAATTGCACCTCAACACTCTTGGGAATCCTGAGAGTCGTGCGGCCTACCGTCAAGCCTTGATTGACTATTTGACACCGCTCAAGGAGACCTTGTCCAAGGATAGCCAACGTCGTTTGGAGGAAAATCCTCTCCGTGTCTTGGACTCTAAGGAAAAAGAAGACAAGGTGGCAGTGGAGAATGCACCTTCTATCTTGGATTTCCTTGATGAAGAAAGCCAAGCTCATTTTGATGCTGTGCGTCAGATGTTGGAAAATCTGGGTGTAGACTATATCATCGATACCAATATGGTGCGTGGTCTGGACTACTACAACCACACCATTTTCGAGTTTATCACTGAGATTGAGGGCAATGACCTGACCGTCTGTGCGGGTGGTCGTTACGATGGTTTGGTTTCTTACTTTGGAGGCCCTGAAACTGCTGGCTTTGGTTTTGGACTTGGTGTAGAGCGCCTGCTTCTCATTCTTGAAAAGCAAGGTGTGTCTCTCCCTATCGAAAACGCCCTAGATGTCTATATCGCAGTTTTGGGAGAAGGAGCAAATGTCAAGGCCTTGGAATTAGTACAGACTCTTCGCCAACAAGGTTTCAAAGCAGAGCGTGATTACCTCAATCGTAAACTCAAAGCTCAGTTCAAGTCAGCCGATGTCTTTGCGTCTAAGACCCTCATCACCCTAGGAGAGAGCGAAGTCGAAAGCGGACAAGTGACAGTCAAGAACAACCAAACTCGAGAAGAAGTGCAAGTGTCACTTGAGACAATCAGCCAAAACTTCTCAGAAATCTTTGAAAAACTAGGATTTTAATGATAGATAAACTGGTCAGGAACCTACTCCTGACCTTTTTCTTTTGCAAAATGACAAAAATCATAAACTTTTTGACAAATATGCTTGTCAAAAAGAAAAAGATGTGTTACAATATAAGCAAGTTAAGAAATAGGAGGGAGCCACATGTGGGTATGGATTTTGTTTCCTTTTCTCGTCTTGATTTATATGAGTCAATCTAAGAAAATCAAGCGGATAGAGAAGAGGTTAAAGGTAATCGAAAGAAAAGAGAAAGGAAACGCAGAAATGTCGAGATTATTGCAAGAAATGATTGGAAAGAAACCAACAATCATTGGAGAACTATTTGGAACAAATTTTTGGGAAGTTGTGGATGTTGATGAGGAATGGGTCAAGCTACGATACGTAGATAAGACGGGAAAAGAAAAAATCAAGTTGCAACGTATTGAGGATATCCAAGCCGTTGAATTTGACGGAGAGTAGGTGTGTGACATGCAACTAAAAAATCGTCTAAAAGAGCTGCGGGCTCGCGATGGCCTTAATCAAACCGAACTAGCCAAGCTAGCAGAGGTTTCCAGACAGACTATCAGTCTATTAGAACGGGATGAATACACCCCGTCCATTATCATTGCCCTGAAAATATCTCAAATTTTCAACGAAACAGTCGAATCGGTATTTCGCTTGGAGGAGGACGAGTGATGAACAAGTATAAAGTGATTTATTGTATGAGTGTTCTTGCCCTCATTGTGAATGCTTTCGCTATGATTGGAACATTACTGGGGTGGTTCTATTTTGTTGAAAGTAAGTATTTGTTTTGGGTTAACTTAGTCCTCTTGTCCATTTTCAACTGGTTAAAGAAAAAGGAGAAAAATGATGAACAAGTATAAAGTGATCTATTATGTAGTTGCCATAGCTCTATTAGTCAGCCTGTGTCTACTAATTGGAACAAATCTAGGATGGTTTGATCTCTATTACAGCGACCAATTTATTTGGGCCTACTTTGCTCTTATCCCAGTCGTTGACTGGATTGAAAAGAAATCCAAAAATCTAGCAAGTAAATAAGGAGAATGAATATGAAAGAGTTTTTAGCAGGTTTTCAAGTAGATACTGAGAACAAAGAACTTGCAGGTGTCTGTGCAGGTTTAGGAAATTATTTTAATATCAAAACTATCGTGGTTCGTTTAGTGATGCTGTTCTTGTTTCTTTCCTCGACTGAATTTGGGATTTTGACAGTCACTCTGTATGCCTATCTTGCTGGTTGGCTAAGTAAAGAGCCTCTGGGAGCTAGTGAGACAAAAGCAAGAAACCAAGCTATTCTCTTGTTTGCTGTTTGTTTGATTTTAGTATCACTGGGAACAGAGGGCTTGACAGCTATTTATGAATCAGGTAAAGCCTTTGGTCAGTGGTTAGTTGGATTGGTTTAGTTTAGAAAGAGAATGAATATGAAAAAGAAAAATAAACGTGGATTGTTGTTATTTTTAATGTCTGTTGTCTTGGGAGGTTTCTTGGGCATGTTTGTAGGGATGTTTAAGGCACGTGCCGAATCCTACGAAGTTATTTTAGATGTAAAAGTCTTGATACCTTGGATATCAGCTATTTGTTTAGTATTAGGTTTCATTAGTCTTTTTTTGACTTTCAATTTCTTAAAGAAAAGCAGAAAATTTCATTCCTTGTATCAAGAGGAAATGGATGATGATCTGAATGAAAGCTATTATGTGCAAATGTATCGGAATCTTGAGTTTGGAAGTATTGCTTTTAATAGTGCAAGTGTAGTGATTTTATTGGCTCTCTTCATTTCAGCAAGTGAAGTGGTTATACTAAATAGAAGCAATCTAACCTTATCTCTTTCTTTTTTGGGATTAGTGTTGACTTTTAATGCTCAAAAATATTTTTATAAAACCATTGCGATTGTTCGCCAGTTTGATATGGTATTTTTCTCTATGCCAAAGGATATCTTAGGTTATGTCAATTCTTGCGATGAAGGGGAGCGCCAGGCTAATTTGGAACAGAGTTTTCGGATTTTATTCCAATTACATCAGTATGTCTTGCCAGCTTTGTACTTTCTGATTGCTCTCTTTTCTTTACTGACAGGAGAGATTCAGTTACTAGCCTTCTTGTTTGTCGGAGCAATCCATATTTATATCAATGTGATGCAGTTACCTATGGTGAAACGTTATTTCAAATAAAGGAGTTTCTATGATTCGTGTTGAAAATGTAAGCAAAAGTTTTGGGAGCAAAAAAGCTCTTCATCAGATTTCTTTTGAGATTAAGGAAGGTGAAATCTTTGGTTTTCTTGGGCCTTCTGGCTCAGGTAAAACAACCATGATCAATGTCTTAACAGGTCAGTTGGCTGCAGATCAAGGTAAAACAGTTTTGTTAGGCAAGAATTCTCAAGATTTAACCTCAAATGATTTAGAACAAATCGGTATAGTTAGTGATGGCAGTGGTTTTTATGAAAAGATGAGTCTTTACAAAAATCTTCTCATCTATGCTAAGTTATATGGTCTCAAGTCAGATAGAGTAGTTCAGGTGCTTCAACAGGTTGGATTGGCAGATGCTAAAGATATTATCGCAGAAAAACTATCTACAGGAATGAAACAACGAATGTTCTTGGCTCGTGCCCTTCTGAATGCACCTAAGATTCTCTTCCTTGATGAGCCAACCAGTGGCTTAGACCCTACAACATCTAAGATGATTCATACCCTACTTCAAGAATTAAAGCATGCGGGGACAACTATCTTTCTGACCACGCATGATATGAATGAAGCAACTCTGCTTTGTGATCGCTTATCTCTTTTAAATAAGGGAAACTTAATAGAGTATGGAAGTCCACAAGATATTATCCAGAAGTATCATGTGGATAAGAAAGTACATGTGGTTTATAACGATGGACGAGAACAGATAGTTCCATTTGAAGAATTGCCACATTTAGACACGACAGATTTGATGGTGGTTCACTCTTGTGAGCCGACACTAGAAGAAATCTTTATCAGATTGACAGGAGAAAAGTTAGATGTTTAGAAAATTAAATGCCCTACTATGGTTAAGATTACAAGTTCTTATCAGCAATTCAACTTTATTGGCGACTTTATTGATGCCTTTTGGTATTGCTGTTTTATATAATGAATTTTTCAATAAGAATGGACAATTGAGCCTATTTTTACTATCTGCTAGCTTGACGATGGTCTTGAGCATGGGAAGTGGTTATATGGTATCGATTATGATGGCAGAAGATAAGGAAAAACGAAATCTTAAATCACTCCTCCTAAGTGGTGTGACAGCAACAGAATATACTTTCAGTATGCTTGTTCTCCCTATTCTGATAATGATACTTGCTATGATTGTACTTCCCATCTATCTTAAAGTAGATGTATCGGGTTATTTATTTGCCTACGTTATCTATTTGCTCCTAGCAACTATTAGTATTATTTTTCTCAACCTTCTAATCGGTGCGGTATCAGATACTCAATCTAAAGCGCAAGTTTATAGTATCTTCCCTATGTTAATTGTCTCTTTTTTACCTATAATTGCTCTTCAAAATGATACGGTTCAAAAAGTGTTGGATTACTCTTTTATTGGTCCAATTGTAAATCTTTTAAATAAAAAAGGTGGGGAAATATCTTTTTCTAATATCGGTATGTTACTTGCCTGGGTACTTGTGTTAGGAATAGCAAACCTCATTGTATTGAAAAAAAGCTATAAAGCAAGATAGGAGACCTTTATGAAATTACTTAAAAACCTTGGCTGGTTTCTTCTAGCCGTTCTATCCTTTTTATTCATCTATGGCTTCATTCAGGTGCTCGCGACTACGTCGCTTGCCTTAGGCGGTTCACCCTATGCTGTTACCCTACTCTATGTGGCCTTGGCTGGAGTTTATGTGTACGGTATTTACAAATGGTATCAGAAAGCTCCTGTTCGTATTGAGAAGAGTGGCTTCAACCGATTTATTTGGCTTCCTGCCTTGGTTTGGTTCTTATCTCTGGTTGTCCAGTTTTTCTTGCCAAATGATCCTTCAGTAAATCAGCAAATAGCGATAGACTTGACCTTGTCTCAACCACTTTTCTCATTCTTTGCGGTCGTTATTTTTGCTCCTTTGACGGAAGAACTTATCTTTAGAGGGATGTTGGCACGCTACCTCTTTCCTAAGCAGGACAATAGTAAACAAACTCTGATTTTTCTTCTGGTATCTAGTCTTTTGTTTGCCTTAGGTCATTTCCCAGGTGATGTGCAACAATTTTTTGTCTATTTTAGCCTTGGTTTTAGTTTGGGCTTGGCTTATATTAGCAGAAAAGGTCTGGTCTACAGTATTTCTCTCCACGCTTTGAATAATTTAGTCGGCTTTTTGATGATTCTCATGCTATAATAGAGTCAGGAGGTCACATGAAACGAGTAATTTTATTAGCAGTGATTCAAGCAGTAGTTCTATTTTTCATCATTGGAGCGCTAGCTTATACCTTTAAGGGCGATTTCTTCTACAACTATCTAGCAGTTGTCTTCGCCCCTATTGCCGGTATCTGGCGTTTTGGGACAGCTTACACAACGGAAATTGTCTTGCCTCGAAAGGCAGCCGAAATCGCTGAAAAGCGTAAAGCAGGCAACAATTCAAAATAAAAGAGTCCGGTGAACTTCATCGGATTTTTGTTTTGGCGTTAATTTTTAGGTCCTTCACTTGATTTTTAAAGTCAGGCAAACTTTTCTGCTGATTTTCATGAAGAGCCTGCGCTTTTATGGTAAAATAGTAACAGAATAAAAGAGGAGAGAAACAATGAAACGTAGTATGTATGCTGGTCGTGTTCGTGAGGAACACATCGGACAAGAAATAACCTTGAAAGGATGGGTTGGCCGTCGTCGTGACCTTGGTGGTTTGATCTTTATCGACCTTCGTGACCGTGAAGGAATCATGCAGTTGGTTATCAACCCTGAAAAAGTATCTGCAGAGGTTATGGCAACAGCTGAAAGCCTTCGTAGTGAATTTGTTATCGAGGTGACTGGTCAGGTCGCTGCGCGTGAGCAAGCCAATGATAAGTTGCCAACTGGTGCAGTTGAGTTAAACGTGACAGCTCTGACAGTGCTTAATACAGCTAAGACAACCCCATTTGAGATTAAGGATGGCATTGAGGCTAATGACGATACGCGTTTGCGTTACCGTTACCTTGACCTTCGTCGTCCAGAAATGTTGGAAAATCTCAAACTTCGTGCTAAGGTAACCCATTCTATCCGCAACTACTTGGATGAGTTGGAGTTTATCGACGTGGAGACACCATTCCTTTCTAAGTCAACGCCTGAAGGGGCGCGTGATTATTTGGTGCCATCTCGTGTTAATAAGGGGCATTTCTATGCTCTTCCTCAAAGTCCACAAATCACTAAGCAATTGTTGATGAATGCTGGTTTTGACCGTTACTACCAAATCGTCAAATGTTTCCGTGATGAGGACTTGCGTGGAGATCGTCAACCTGAGTTTACCCAGGTCGACTTGGAAACATCTTTCCTTACGGAGCAAGAAATCCAAGATATTACAGAAGGTTTGATTGCGCGCGTGATGAAAGAAACTAAAGGCATCGAAGTCACTCTGCCTTTCCCGCGTATGAAGTATGATGACGCTATGGCTCGTTACGGTTCTGACAAGCCTGATACTCGTTTTGACATGTTGCTTCAGGACTTGACAGAAGTGGTCAAAGGTGTAGACTTTAAAGTCTTTTCAGAAGCACCTGCTGTAAAAGCAATTGTAGTCAAAGGAGCTGCGGACAACTATTCACGTAAAGATATCGACAAGATGAAGGAAGTAGCCAAACAATATGGTGCCAAAGGTCTTGCTTGGGTCAAGGTAGTTGATGGAGAATTAAACGGACCAGTTGCCAAGTTCTTGACTGGTATCCAAGAAGAATTGACAACAGCGCTTGCTCTTGAAGACAAGGACTTGGTTCTCTTTGTGGCGGATACGCTTGAAGTGGCCAATGCAACTCTCGGTGCCCTTCGTGGACGTATTGCCAAAGAGCTTGGCTTGATTGATAATGATAAGTTCAACTTCCTTTGGGTGGTTGACTGGCCGATGTTTGAATGGTCTGAAGAAGAAGGCCGCTACATGAGCGCCCACCATCCATTCACACTTCCACAGGAAGAGACTGCTTACGAATTAGAAGGTGATTTGGCTAAGGTTCGTGCCATTGCTTACGATATCGTCTTGAACGGTTATGAGCTTGGTGGTGGTAGCCTTCGTATCAATCAAAAAGACCTTCAAGAACGCATGTTCAAGGCTCTTGGTTTCTCAGCTGAAGAAGCAAATGACCAGTTTGGTTTCCTTCTTGAAGCCATGGACTATGGTTTCCCACCACACGGTGGCTTGGCTATCGGGCTTGACCGATTTGTCATGCTCTTAGCAGGAGAAGAAAATATCCGTGAAGTCATTGCCTTTCCTAAGAACAACAAGGCAACTGACCCAATGACACAAGCTCCTTCAACAGTAGCTCTTAAACAACTAGAGGAACTCAGCTTACAAGTAGAAGAAGATGAAACAAGCAAAACGAATTAAGCGGTGGCGCTATTATCTGCGCCGCTTTGCTTATCAGATAAAAATTTTACGTGTCTTACAAAGCATCTCTCGTGAGAAGTATGACGAGAAGATTTCAGCCTCTCTGGTCTATGGTTTTTTATCAGCAGTGGCGGTCAATTTCTTTTTCCAACCAGGGCATGTGTATTCGAGTGGTGCAACAGGTCTGGCACAGATTATCTCTGCCTTGAGTAATCACTGGTTTGGTTTTCATATCCCGATTTCGCTGACCTTCTACGCCATTAATTTTCCTTTGATGGTCTTGGCTTGGTATCAGATTGGCCATAAGTTCACCGTCTTTACCTTTATAACGGTGTCTATGAGTTCTTTCTTTATCCAGTTTGTCCCTGTGGCGACCTTGACGGAGGATCCTATTATCAATGCCCTTTTTGGGGGCGTTGTCATGGGCTTGGGGATTGGTTTTGCTCTTCGAAACAATATCTCTAGTGGTGGGACGGATATCGTCAGTCTGACCATTCGTAAGAAAACGGGTAAGAATGTCGGTAGTATTTCTTTCTTGGTAAATGGGACCATCATGCTGATAGCAGGTTTGACCTTTGGCTGGAAATACGCTCTCTACTCTATGATTACCATCTTTGTCTCTAGCCGTGTGACAGATGCGGTCTTTACCAAGCAAAAACGTATGCAGGCCATGATTGTGACCAATCATCCAGACAAGGTAATTGAAAAAATCCATAAAAAATTGCACCGCGGAGCAACCATGATCCACGATGCAGAAGGAACCTATAATCACGAGAGAAAGGCAGTTTTAATTACTGTCATTACACGTGCAGAGTTTAATGAATTTAAACAGATTATGACACAAGTGGATCCAGGGGCCTTTGTCTCTGTATCAGAGAATGTTCATATTTTGGGACGATTCGTTGAAACAGAAAATTAGTGATAAAAAAACCAGCGCGAGCTGGTTTTTATTTTTCAATAATTTTGTGGGCGATTAACTGGCGGTAGCAGATTTGCCTATTTTCTTTAGAATCATTGATGATGCAGAGAATAGTTTCTAAAGAAGTACGTCCGAGGGCTAGGCTATTGATATCTATATAGGCTGCTAAATTGAGCTTAGGATTAACCGAGTCAAAGCTGAGAACAGGGACATCCAGTTGGTGCTTAGCGATGTAGTCACAGACCCCTTCGGCTAGGAGACTATCGGTTGTGATGATAGCATCAATTTGTGGATCGTGCTTGAATAATCGCTTGCTAAATTTATAGCCCTTTTCTTCCAGAAACTCGTCTGCAAAGTAGATGCGATTGGTGTCAGTGGTAAGTTTGTAATATTTAAGCGCCTGTTCATAGCCTGTTAAACGGTCTTTGGTCACGAAGAGCTTTTTACTTCCTCCGATAAAGGCAATGCGTTTGCAGCCTTTTTTGATGAAATATTCAGTCGCATCAAAACCAGCTTGAACATTGTCGTTGTCGACAAGTGGGATGAAAGGAGATAGAGATTTACCTAGGATAAGAAAGGGGAACTGTTCTTCTGCAACGAGTTTTACGAGAGGGTCTTCTTCTTGGGCATAGAGAAAGATTAGCCCATCTACACGCTTGCCGTAGACCATTTGTGAAATAGCGTTGAGACGCTCCTTTTCATCTTTTCCTGTTGCTATCTGAATGGCATAGTGGTTTTCAGATGCGACTTGAGAGATACCACGTAGAACCGATGGAAAGAAAGGATTCTGGTAGAAGGCGTCTGAGTCATCAGGAAGAACCAAACCAATCACCTGAGTATAGCTACTTACCAAGCTGCGAGCATTGAGGTTTGGGTGGTAGTTGAGCTCCTTCATAGCCTTGCGAACGCGTTTTTTTGTTTCGTCGCTAATGGTTGATTTATTTTGAATAACACGGGTTACGGTTGAAGGTGAAACACCAGCAGCCTTGGCCACGTCTTTAATCGTAACGGGCATAAAAATCTCCTATTTATGGTAATCTGGATCACGGAAATGTGTTTTATAAAAGATAGTGACCAGATAAAGGACAAAAAGAATGTTTTGTACAGTAATCAGGGTTGACATATTTTGGCCAAATAATCCCAAAATAAGCGTAATCAGAGTCGGCAATCCTAAACAGTTCAAGATAAAATGGTAGCACTCTTTAAAGGTTTTAAATGAAAAGAGGCGTGATTTCTTAGTGATATAAAGGAGAAGACTCGCTCCTAGAGAGACGATAAAGAAATTCAAACCAAAGAGGAAGCTTGCACCGAGAACTAGGAAGAGACTGATATAGACACGATTTTGTTGGTACCAGTCTTTAGAAATTGCTTGGGTCAAGCTGTCCTTACTTTTGAAACTCTCAGTCTCAATCGCTCGGTAAGAGATTCGGGTCAGTTCCTTATTTTCCTTGCTGATGACCAGTTCTTTTGTGTCGAAATGCAGTTGCAAGTCTTTAGGTAATTCTTTGCTTTGACTTGGACCGATCACAACAGAAGGCGCTTGACTAGCTGTGCCTGTATAAGTTAATGTGCCATCAACAATTGTAGCGTGTTCAGAGAGATCCTGTACAACCTTATCTGTCAATGGTTCATAGACATTATCGATAAAGGTTTCTAGCGGATAAGTCTCTTGGGAGCTGTTTTGGATGGCAATGGGTACCATCGACAAGCTGATAAGGAAGATACTGGTAAAGAGTAGTTGAAACCAGTTGAGTCCGAAACGTTTGGACAGGGGCTTACGAAATCCCCAAATACTTGAAAAATAGGAAAATGGATATGGAAGCATAGGTATCTTTCTAAAAGGTGTTTTCTATATGAGTATTATTATATAGAGAAATGTGCTTTATTTCAAGTCTAGGAGAAAAATTGCTTGTTGTAAGGATATTACTTACAGTAACAATTGTTAATACTCAATGAAAATCAAAGTGCAAACTAGGAAGCTAGCCGCAGGTTGCTCAAAGCACTGCTTTGAGGTTGTGGATAGAACTGACGAAGTCAGCTCAAAACAGTGTTTTGAGGTTGCAGATGGAAGCTGACGTGGTTTGAAGAGGTTTTCGAAGAGTATAAAATGAAAAAGGGTGGCGGGGATAGATTATCCCTTGTCGCCACCACTTGTAAGTCCTGAAACAAAGTTCTTTTGTAGGAAGAAGAAGAGAATACAGATTGGAAGGGCGATGAGGATAGCACCTGCTGAGAAGTAGGCAATCTTCATGTTTTTCACATTGCTAACGAAGGTTTGGAGACCTACGGCAACAGTAAAGTATTCTTTCTCACGAAGCAAGAAACTAGAGAGGATGTAGTCTCCAAAAGGTCCCATGAAGGCCCAGAGAGCTTGTACAGCAACCATTGGGCGAACAAGAGGAAGAACAATTTGCCAGAAGCGGCGGAAGTGTCCTGCACCGTCTAGTTTTGCAGATTCGTCTAAAGACATTGGCACTGTATCGAAGTAACCCTTCATGAGCCAAGCATTCATTGGGATACCACCACCAACGTAGAGGAAGATGAGGAACCAGCTGTGGTTAAGGGCGTTCAACATAAGTGCCATAACGAAGAAGGCTGTCAAAGCGGCCATGGTTGGCACCATTTGGATAATCAAGAAGAAAACCAAACTTTGTTTACGAGCCAAGAAGTTGTAACGGCTGTAGGCATAACCAGCAAGTACGATGATACTTGTTTGAACAACCATGGTAATCAAGGCGATAATCAAAGTGTTGAGGTACCAAGTACCGTACAAGGTTTCAGTGAAGAGGCCTTTAAAGTTATCAAAATTGAGGTCGATATTAGTATCTAGTTTAAAGGCTGAGACGTTACCTGCTTTAAAGGCTGACATGATGGTAATCAAAAGTGGATAGATAATCACGATTGATAGGCCAATTAAGTAGAGGTAAGTAAGGGTTTGAGTCAGTCTACGTTTGAGTTTAATTGAGTTATTCATCTTAGACATCCTCCATATCAAATGCGTGTAGTTTCTTGAATGCGATCATAGAGATTGAGATGACAATGATAGAGATAATCAAGGTAACAGCTGCCGCCATTGAGTATTGAGGAGATGTACCTGTTGTCAAACGGTAGATCCATGAGATCAAGATATCGGTGGAACCAGCTCCACCTCCGACACTACCAGGTCCTCCACCATTGAAGAGGTACATGATAGAGAAGTTGTTAAAGTTGAAGGTGTATTGGCTAATCAAAGTAGGTGCTGCAACAGCCAAGATCATTGGGAAAGTGATGTTGCGGAATTTTTGCCAAGCATTGGCACCGTCAATATAAGCTGCTTCGTAAAGGTCGTTAGGAATAGATTGCAAGATACCCAAAGTCAAAACGTAGATATATGGGAATCCAAGCCAACCTTGCATCATAATCAAGGCAACCTTAGTCCAAGTAGGGTCTGTTTTCCAAGGGATAAGAGCCCCATCAAGGAATGGAAGGAATTTAGCAAAGATCGGCAAGACTTGAGTGTTGATAGCTCCGACACTATCGTTAAACATGTTTGAGAATGTCAAGATAGTGATGAAGGCTGGAACAGCCCAAGGAAGAAGGAAAATAACACCGAAGATACGTTTTCCTTTGATAAATGGTTGGTTAGCAATGATAGCTGTGAAGATACCAATCACGATCTGTAAAGTTGAGGCAGATAAAGCCCAGATGATAGTCCAAGAAAGAACAGAACCAAAGGCAGAACGGAAGGTACTCAAGCTCCAAATGTTTGTAAAGTTTGTCAGACCAACCCAGTCCAACAATTTGTTTGGTGGCAAGTGTTGGAAGTCGTAGTTAGTAAAGGCAATCATCAAGGTTACGATAACTGGGAAGATGATTGCAAAAGTCATGGCAATATAAGATGGAATGATCAAGAGGTAAGGGAAGCCATTTTCATAGATTCCTTTGACCATTTCTTTAAAGGTAAGTGCTACTGGAATACCATTGTTAATGTGTTTAGCAGTTGTATGTGCATCTTTGATATTTGCGAAATAAAAGAGTACATAAACAACTACAAAGATTAAATGGAAGGCACCACGAATCAGCATGAAGAGGGAATTATCACGACCTGGCTTGTCACCAAGAGTGATGAGGTTGCTCAATTCAGGGGCTGCAAGTGCTAGGAAATAAAGGACAAATACGATGGTTACACCAAGGAAGATAAAACCTTTGGCCTTTTGTTTATTGTAAATCTGTCCTAACCCAGGAATGATAGACAGCAGGGCTGCTTTACTAGGTTGTTGCTTTTCCATAATAACTCCTTTCATAGGATACTGGTTTCTAATTAAAACCTAAACTATATATGTTTTCTATTGATAAATTCAAAGGGGGATTTGAATTCCACCCCCCTTGAACAAATTTTTTATTCACCAAATTTTTGTTTGATTGTTTCTTTGATCAATGTTACAGCATCGTTAGCAGCTGTTTTAGCATCTTTCTTACCACTTACAGCTTCAAACAACATTGTTTTAGCTGGATCCCAAACAGCTGACATTTGAGAGATGTTTGGCATTGGTTGAGCGTTCTTGAACTGTTTGATAACAGCTGTTGTCAACTCATCATTTTTACCTTCAGCGTATGAACGAGCTTCAGTGTTAGCTGGGATTTCATTAGTTTTATCGTAGAAGGCTTTTTGTTGTTCAGTTGAAACAAGGAAGTCTACAAATTTTTGAGCAGCTTCAAGGTTCTTAGTGCTTGATGGGATGATCCAAGCTTTACCACCACCAAATGCTGCGTAGTCTTTTCCGTTTGGAAGAGTTGGGATAGTTGCAACACCGTAGTTTACTTTAGCGTCTTTGAAGGCTTGAGCTTTCCAAGGTCCATCGATGATAGCAGCTGTTTTACCTTCTTGGAATTGAGTTTGGATTAGGTTTCCAGCTCCTTCCGTATCTTGCATACCTTTAGGCCATTTTTCATACCAAGTTTTAGCGTATTCTACACCTTTGATAGCGCCGTCGTTTGCAAGACCGATGTCTTTAGCGTCTTTACCGTTTTGTCCGAATACGTAACCGCCGTTACCAGCAAGAAGTCCGTATGCAAAGTAGAAGTTTGTCCAGTCAGCTAGGAAAGCAGAAGTTTTTCCATCTTCTCCAGCGAATGCGTATTTGCTATCTTTAGCAAGGTTTTCCAAGTCAGCAAATGTTTTTGGAGCTTCTTTTACCAAGTCTTTGTTGTAGTACATAACAAGTGACTCGATAACGGCAGGAGCACCGTAAACTTTACCGTCAGCAGCTGTTACAAGAGATTTAGTTTTATCATCTGTTTTAGCACCGTCGCTCAATTTCACTTCTGAAAGTTGTCCGTCAGTACCAAGGCTACCTACACGGTCGTATGGAGCCATCATAACGTCAGGAGCTTGACCTGATTGGTTGTCAAGAGAAAGTTTGTCAAGCCCACCCATTTGGTCACCAGATTTGATGTTAACTGTTGTTCCTGATTGTTCTTTATAAGCTTTAGCTACTGTTTCAGCATAAGCTTTGTATTGGTCCTCAACGTAAAGAGTGATTTCTTTCGCTTCAGAT
Organism: Streptococcus sp. 9903; assembly: GCF_013276625.1. Taxonomy (NCBI): domain Bacteria; kingdom Bacillati; phylum Bacillota; class Bacilli; order Lactobacillales; family Streptococcaceae; genus Streptococcus; species Streptococcus sp. 9903. The sequence continues at coordinate 25,505 of NZ_VMLI01000021.1, forward strand.
GAACCAGAATCAGCAGGTTTATCAGCAGTTTTGCTTCCGCAAGCTACCAAAAGCAAGCTAGCAAGTGTAGCAGTTCCAAGCACAGCAGCGCTCTTCATGAATTTAGATGACATAGTGTATTCCTCCTAAAGAATAACAAGTTTTATTGACAAGAAAAACGCAAACGTTTTCCTTTATGAGCTTAGTATAGCACAAATAGAAAACGGTTGCAAGTGTTTTTGTTAAAAATTTTAAAAAAATTTTAAGCTTGATTTGATAGCATGATTTTACTTTTTATATAGAAGAAAAGTGTGAAATAGATAAGAATACAGTATTTTTAATAAAAAATAGATGGAATCTGTCTAAAGAGGGAAATCAGGAGGGGCTATTTCCTTGTTTCTAATCCCTATCTATTTTCTATAGACCTTTGTGCCTCCTACATATAAATTAAAGTTTTTTTAAGGAGGTTTTGCACTTTGTAGACTGTTTCATGAGAGTCAAACTTTAGGATTAGATAGTTTCAAGTTATCTTTGCTAAAATGAGTTAGTCTCCTTAAAAATAATCAAAAAAGTTTTTTTAAAAACGCTTGCAATTATGCTTGAAAAGGAGTATACTTATAAGTAGCGCAAACGTTTGCGTCTGTTAAAATACGCAACGTTCCATTATTTTAACACATGAGGTGCTATTATGAAAAAACGTCAAAGTGGTGTGTTGATGCACATCTCTTCTCTCCCAGGAGCTTACGGAATCGGATCATTTGGTCAAAGTGCTTACGACTTCGTTGATTTCTTGGTTCGTACAAAACAACGTTACTGGCAAATCCTTCCATTAGGAACAACTAGTTACGGGGATTCTCCTTACCAATCTTTCTCAGCCTTCGCAGGAAACACTCATTTTATCGATTTAGATATCTTGGTGGAGCAAGGTTTGTTGGAAGTAAGTGACCTTGAAGGAGTTGACTTTGGTAGCGATGCGTCTGAAGTTGACTATGCTAAGATTTACTATGCACGTCGTCCTCTTTTAGAAAAAGCGGTGAAACGTTTCTTTGAAGTCGGAGATGTTAAAGATTTTGAGAAATTTGCTCAAGACAACCAATCATGGCTTGAGCTCTTTGCTGAGTATATGGCTATCAAAGAGCATTTTGACAATCTTGCTTGGACAGAATGGCCAGATGCAGATGCTCGTGCTCGTAAAGCTTCAGCACTTGAAAGCTACCGTGAGCAATTAGCAGACAAGTTGGTTTACCACCGTGTGACTCAGTACTTCTTCTTCCAACAATGGTTGAAATTGAAAGCTTACGCTAACGAAAACCACATCGAAATCGTTGGGGACATGCCAATCTACGTAGCGGAAGATTCAAGCGATATGTGGGCAAATCCACATCTCTTCAAGACAGATGTCAATGGTAAGGCTACTTGCATCGCAGGATGCCCACCAGATGAATTTTCTGCAACTGGTCAGCTTTGGGGTAACCCAATCTATGACTGGGAGGCAATGGACAAAGACGGCTACAAATGGTGGATTGAACGCTTGCGTGAAAGCTTCAAAATCTACGATATCGTTCGTATCGACCACTTCCGTGGCTTCGAATCTTACTGGGAAATCCCTGCTGGTTCCGATACAGCAGCACCTGGTGAGTGGGTGAAAGGTCCGGGCTACAAGCTTTTTGCAGCCGTTAAGGAAGAACTTGGTGAGCTAAACATCATCGCAGAAGACCTTGGCTTCATGACTGATGAAGTTATCGAGTTGCGTGAACGTACTGGCTTCCCAGGAATGAAGATTCTTCAATTTGCCTTCAATCCAGAAGACGAAAGTATCGATAGCCCACACTTGGCACCTGCTAACTCAGTTATGTACACAGGAACACACGATAACAATACGGTCCTTGGTTGGTACCGTAACGAGATCGATGATGCAACTCGTGAATACATGGCTCGCTACACTAATCGTAAAGAATACGAAACAGTGCCACATGCTATGCTTCGTACAGTCTTTTCATCAGTTAGCTTCATGGCAATTGCAACTATGCAAGATTTGCTAGAATTGGATGAGACAGCTCGTATGAACTTCCCATCTACCCTTGGTGGAAACTGGTCTTGGCGTATGACTGAAGAGCAATTGACACCAGCTGTCGAGGAAGGTTTGCTTGACTTGACAACAATCTATCGACGAATTAATGAAAATTTGGTAGAATTAAAGAAATAATACAATATCAGGAGACATCTTAAACATGTTATCACTACAAGAATTTGTACAAAATCGTTACAATAAAACCATTGCAGAATGTAGCAATGAAGAGCTTTACCTTGCTCTTCTTAACTACAGCAAGCTTGCAAGCAGCCAAAAACCAGTCAACACTGGTAAGAAAAAAGTTTACTACATCTCAGCTGAGTTCTTGATTGGTAAACTCTTGTCAAACAACTTGATCAACCTTGGTCTTTACGACGATGTCAAAAAAGAACTTGCTGCTGCAGGTAAAGACTTGATCGAAGTTGAAGAAGTTGAATTGGAACCATCTCTTGGTAATGGTGGTTTGGGACGTTTGGCCGCCTGCTTTATCGACTCAATTGCTACTCTTGGTTTGAATGGTGACGGTGTTGGTCTTAACTACCACTTTGGTCTTTTCCAACAAGTTCTTAAAAACAACCAACAAGAAACAATTCCAAATGCATGGTTGACAGAGCAAAACTGGTTGGTTCGCTCAAGCCGTAGCTACCAAGTGCCATTTGCAGACTTTACTTTGACATCAACTCTTTATGATATTGATGTTCCTGGTTACAAGACAGAAACGAAGAACCGCTTGCGTTTGTTTGACTTGGATTCAGTTGATTCTTCTATTATTAAAGACGGTATCAGCTTTGACAAGACAGACATCGCTCGCAACTTGACTCTCTTCCTTTACCCAGATGATAGTGACCGTCAAGGTGAATTGCTCCGTATCTTCCAACAATACTTCATGGTTTCAAACGGTGCGCAATTGATCATCGACGAAGCAATTGAAAAAGGAAGCAACTTGCATGACCTTGCTGACTACGCAGTTGTGCAAATCAACGATACTCACCCATCAATGGTTATCCCTGAATTGATCCGTCTTTTGACTGCACGTGGTATCGAGCTTGACGAAGCAATCTCAATCGTTCGTAGTATGACTGCCTACACTAACCACACAATCCTTGCTGAAGCCCTTGAAAAATGGCCTCTTGAATTCTTGCAAGAAGTGGTTCCTCACTTGGTACCAATCATCGAAGAATTGGACCGTCGCGTGAAAGCAGAATACAAAGATCCAGCTGTTCAAATCATCGATGAGAGCGGACGTGTTCATATGGCTCACATGGATATCCACTACGGATACAGCGTTAACGGGGTTGCAGCGCTTCACACTGAAATCTTGAAAAATTCTGAGTTGAAAGCTTTCTACGACCTTTACCCAGAAAAATTCAACAACAAAACAAACGGTATCACTTTCCGTCGTTGGCTCATGCATGCTAACCCAAGATTGTCTCATTACTTGGATGAGATTCTTGGAGAAGGTTGGCACCATGAAGCAGATGAGCTTGAAAAACTCTTGTCTTATGAAGACAAAGCAGCTGTCAAAGAAAAATTGGAAAGTATCAAGGCTCACAACAAACGTAAATTGGCTCGTCACTTGAAAGAACACCAAGGTGTGGAAATCAATCCAAACTCTATCTTTGATATCCAAATCAAACGTCTTCACGAGTACAAACGCCAACAAATGAACGCCTTGTACGTGATTCACAAATACCTTGACATCAAAGCTGGTAACATCCCTGCTCGCCCAATTACAATCTTCTTTGGTGGTAAAGCAGCTCCAGCCTACACAATCGCTCAAGACATCATCCACTTGATTCTTTGCATGTCAGAAGTTATTGCTAACGATCCAGCAGTAGCTCCACACTTGCAAGTAGTTATGGTTGAAAACTACAACGTTACTGCAGCAAGCTTCCTTATCCCAGCATGTGATATCTCAGAACAAATCTCACTTGCTTCTAAAGAAGCTTCAGGTACTGGTAACATGAAATTCATGTTGAACGGAGCTTTGACTCTTGGTACTATGGATGGAGCTAACGTGGAAATCGCTGAGTTGGTTGGCGACGAAAACATCTACATCTTCGGTGAAGATTCAGAAACTGTTATCGACCTTTACGCAAGAGCAGCTTACAAATCAAGCGAATTCTACGCTCGTAAAGCTATCAAACCATTGGTTGACTTCATCGTTAGCGATGCAGTTCTTACAGCTGGAAACAAAGAGCGCTTGGAACGTCTTTACAAGGAATTGATCAACAAAGACTGGTTCATGACTCTTCTTGACTTGGAAGACTACATCAAAGTGAAAGAGCAAATGTTGGCTGACTACGAAGATCGTGACGCATGGTTGGACAAAGTTATCGTTAACATTTCTAAAGCAGGATTCTTCTCATCTGACCGTACAATCGCTCAGTATAACGAAGACATCTGGCACTTGAACTAATACTCTTCGAAAATCTCTTCAAACCACGTCAGCTTTATCTGCAACCTCAAAGCGGTGCTTTGAGCAACCTGCGGCTAGCTTCCTAGTTTGCTCTTTGATTTTCATTGAGTATAAGATACAAATCTATACTTAATACATTTTGTAAAAAAGCGAGTTTCGATTGAAATTCGCTTTTTTAAATGCTGTGGATTTGGGTCAATCTTGTCTAAAAATAGGGAAATCCTAGATACAGTGAAGGCTTAAAATGCTGGTTTTTACGGTCTTTCAGACTCATGATTAGAACACCTCATATCCCTTGTATTCGCTTACATAAATTGTTATAATATGATTGTAGGAAAGAAGGTGTTCTTATGTGGAAAAAATATTTTTCAAAATATAAATGGACGGATTTATTTTGGATTTTATTTGTTATTTTGACCTGCCTCTATATAGGTAACCATGATTTGTTTCCTCTCAATCAGCAAGAAATCTCTCTTCGAGGTAGTTTCTGGGGGTCTGTACTTGCCTTATATCAATTGCTATTTATTGATAAGTTTGTTATCTCGAATCGAAAATAAAGATTAGAACTATGCTTGACTGCCTACTTTTATGATTGATTTTGGAGGAAAGATTTTGTCTCTATTATTTATTGCTTTAAATTTATTTATTTTGTACAAGATTTATTCTTTGAGACGGGAGAAATCGAAATACTTGATTTATACGGCCTATATCATATTTGGGGTAAATGTAGTATATGGTATTCAATGGTTATTAAAAGAATTGGTTTCAAAGATTTCCACTTAATGTGTATAGAAACTCCAGTGATTTTTGCATAACAAAACGCATAAGATTAAGGTTTTTGAGTACTGACCCCAAAAAGTTGGACAAATAATTATTGCAAGGATTTAGTTCTGTATTGCACAGGACTGAGTCCTTTTAGTTTTACTTTAATTCGTTTGTTATTGTAATAATCAATATAGTTTACAATGGCTTGTTCCAATTGCTTAAGCGACTGAAATGACTTCTCATAACTGTAAAACATTTCCGATTTCAGAATCCCAAAGAAGGACTCCATCATGCCGTTGTCTGGGCTGTTACCTTTACGTGACATGGATGCTTGAATTCCCTTACTCTCTAGGAACCAATGATAAGAATCATGTTGGTATTGCCAGCCTTGGTCACTGTGGAGAATCGTATTCTCGTAGTGCTTCTCTGTGAAAGCCTGTTCCAACATCGTTTTTACTTGTTCTAAGTTGGGTGAAGTTGAAAGATTATAGGCGATAATTTCGCTGTTAAAGCCATCTAAAACTGGTGATAAGTAAAGCTTTTGAGTACTTGCTGGAATGGCAAATTCTGTCACATCTGTGTAGCACTTTTCCATTGTTTTAGAGCCTTCAAATTGGCGTTGAATGAGACTCTCTGCTTTCTTACCAACGTCTCCTTTATGAGAAGAATATTTTCGTTTCTGTCGCATTTTAGCTTGTAAATTGAATACTTTCATCAAGCCTTGAACTCTTTTATGATTTACCAGATAACCACGATTTCTTAGTTCTAAATAAATCCGACGATAAGCATAATTTCCCTTGTGTTTGATAAAGATGGATTGAATTTCAGCTTTAAGCTCTTGGTCCTTATCTGTTTTGTCTAGCTGTTTCAAGTGATAGTAGTAGGTCGAACGAGCTAGTTTAATGGCTTTTAGAAGAAGATCTAACGAAAACTCAGTCATTAATTCTTGAACAATTTCTGTCTTTCTTCTTTCTCTTTTTTCTCCTTCAATCGGAGTTCTCTTAACTTTTTTAGGATGGCATTCTCCGCTCTCAGATACTCATTTTCTGCTTGAAGTCGTTCTAATTCTGTCCTCTCTTCAGGTCTCGTTTTTGGCTTACGTCCCATTTTAGGTACTCTCCCTCTTGTTTTCTCAACAATAGTATACCCGTTTTTCTTGTATTGTGCTAGCCAATTAAGAAGTATCGTACGACTTGGGAGGCCGTATTCAAGAGAAACTCTATCTTTAGTCCAGCCTTCATGTAAGACTTTATGAATCATTTCTTGCTTTAAATCAGGAGAATAGTAACGATTTTTTCCTTTTTTGACGAACTCTATTCCGTAACGGTCAATCAATTTAATCATGTACTTAATATTAGAATTGTTTATCCCAAATTTATTTGAAAGCTTCTCTAAGCTATATCCTTGTTTTCTAAGTTCATAGATCTGAACTTTATCATCATAAGTTAATTTCATAATAAAAACACCCCAAAAGTTAGATTTTTTCTATCTAACTTTTGGGGGTGCAGTTCATTCACTAAATTACCGTTTTTTATTTGAATTCTATTGCTATTAACTACCTATTATTACTAATATTAGTACTAATATTATTACCAACAGTACTAATATTAGTACTAATTACCCTGAGGCCATCGTTTGTAAATTGACCCAAAACGTCAAATCCGTCATAAATTCCTTTGTAAATAAAGAGTCCTAAAATTATAGATGAAACAATAATACTTGCACAAATAAAATATGTACGTTTTTTTTCATTCATAATATCGATTATCTCCTAAGTTAGTATAGACTAATAGTTCCGTTTTGATCAAATGGGACTCTATAATAAGATTTGCCTGACATACTACCTCCAAATGTAAATCCAGCTCCTAACAACTCTGCTTTAACTTGAGCTGAACCACTAGTTTCTATAACTGCTGTTAAAGTGCCATTATAAGCATACTTTATTTTTGTTGTAGGGTATCCATTTGTAGACCAAACATCAATAGTTTTGTCTTCAATAGATGTGTTTGTAATAGAATTTGTTATTCCTAAGTAATAACCGTGAACTGAGTTAATCTGACGGAAAGAACCCTCATTATATAGCTCAATATTTACGCTTAATTGAACTGTAGTTCTAGCAAATGTTGCACTTCTTTTTAATGTATGTGAAGTAACTGTAGCGCGAGAAAGATCTGGGATAAGTTCGATAGTTTCAACAACCTTTCCAGTATCACTATCAAGAACAGTTGCAACTTCGTTGAATCCTGATTTCGAATATACTACTTCTGGATTAGGGATATTGTAATCCTCAACAGTAAATTGCAGTTCGTTGAATTTTATAACAAGGTCATTAGTGGTATCGGCGTTTACAGAAATAGGCAAATAAAACAATGCTAAACAACTAAATAATAGAGTAATTAGTATTTTTTTCATGATAATGATCACCTACCATTCTTTCATAACTAAGTTGGATATTAAGGATTGATAATTATAGTTTGTACATTGGAATCATCTGCTTTCTTATAGGAATATTAATTGAATAAGGCAATTTCTTTTTATTTGTATTCGCTTACATTTTATCATATAATATTATTGTAGTCAAGAAAAATGTGCTATTATGTTAAAAAATATTTTTCAAAATATAAATGGACGGATTTATTTTGGATACTATTTGTTATTTTGACCTGCCTCTATATAGGTAACCACGATCTGCTTCCTCTCAATCATCAAGAAATCTCTTTTCGTGGTAGCTTTTGGGGGTTGGTACTTGCCTTATATCAATTGCTGTTTATTGATAAGTTTGTTATCTCGAATCGAAAATAAATATGAGGTATATGCCTGACTGCCTACTTTTATGATTGATTTTTGGGGGAAGATTTTGTCTCTGTTATTTATTATTTTAAATTTATCTATTTTGTATAAAATCTATTCTTTGAGGCGGGAGAAATCGAAATACTTGATTTATACGGCCTATATCATATTTGGGGCAAATGTACTATATGGTATTCAATGGTTATTAAAAGAATTGGTTTCAAAGATTTCCACTTAATGTGTATAGAAACTCCAGTGATCTATTCATAACAAAACGCATAAGATTAAGGTTTTTGAGTACCTGTTCTTATGCGTTTTCGTAATATTGGAGATTTTCGGTAAGTTTTCTACTTTTGCGAAGTCTAGTTTAGAATGCTTTCCCAACCAAAATCTCTGCTTCGATGGTAATCTCTGTCAGTTGGCTCCAGTCAATTTTGGTCTGGTCAACGTGAAAGAGGAGAGGGGTCATGCTGAGTAGGGCTTGGAGCTGATCTGCTGTGATAGTCTTAGTCAGAGAGGCCGTTTGGTTAGATAGGATGGTAAAGTGTTCTTGGAAATGATTTTTGATATCTTGATTAGAATAATCCTTGTTTGTCAGCTGGTTCTGTACCCTTTGACGGATTTCCTTGAGGTGATTTTCAGTTGGGATAACCTTGATCAAGATACCGTCTTTGGATAAAACGCGACGAAATTCTCCATAGTTGGCAGGCGAAAAGATATCAAGCAGAATGTCCATGCTGGCGTCTGTTATAGGAAGACGAGTCAAGTCACCAACGAACCAATTGACTGCCCAGTTGGGTTCGCTCTTGGCAGCGATTTGGACTGAATCTTTGGAAATATCAAAGGCATAGAAAGTTTTTTCAGAGTGACTTTCTTGGAGTTTTCGAGAGTAGAATCCTTCGCCACAACCAATATCCAAGATTGTTGTGGTAGTTTTTGAGCTTGCTAGCAAGTCCGATACACCTTCTAAAATAGCCTGATAAAAGCCGGCTTCTAGGCTTTGTTGCCGGTTTTGAAAGTTTTCCTTGTCGTAGTTGGCAGATTGCTTGATTTGAGGTGCCAGATTGACATAGCCAAATTTCGCCAAGTCAAAAGAATGACGGTTGCAGCACTTGAGACTAGTCTCTACCAGAGTCAGATTTTCTTGACAGATAGGACAGGCAAAGGCAGTCGCAGAAGCAAAACGCTGAAGTTTGGGTTTGAGGTTTGTATTCATAGTTTAAGTGTATCAAAAGAGGCAAATGAAAGCAACTTTAGGATGATTTGTAATAAAATTAAATAGTAGTGTCATTACTTTTCAAAGTACCAAAATTAAATTGCTTTTATATCCAAAATGCTATATAATAATGATAAGGAGGAAATAAGTATGTTAAAAGAAGTACTAACCGTTGCAAAAGTTGCGAAAAAATCATCACTCTTTTTGGGTGGTGTCGCATTTGGTACCCTTGGCTTGAAAATCTTAGCAAGTAAGGAAGCTAAAAAAGGTTATTCTAAAGCTTTGGCTAAGGCTTACAAGTTGAAAGACGAGCTAGATGCATCTGTTTCTGTTGTGAAGCAACATGGAGACGATGTCTTGCAAGATGCCAAATATTTGTATGAGCAAGAGAAAAAAGAAGAGCAATTAGATAGCCTTATAGGAGAATAATATGTCTTTTAAAGTGCTACATAGAGGATACCAACATATCCGACTATCATCTTCTTTTTCACTCACCTTGGATATTCAAGACTATCTTCGTTCCTTGGCGAGAGACGAAAAGGGGATTGAGTCTATCCAGTTTTACATGGATCAACAGCACTTTACTCTACGTATAAAAGAAGGCTTCTCTGTATTAGACAATGCAGAAGCCTTTTTAAAAAGAATTGATAAAGGGAAAGTTTCTGAGTTGATGACTCTTCCTGTTCGTAGAGAAGAGAGTGCCTATTCTATCGTTTCAGGTGCAGCGATTAAGCGTGTGCTTTTTCGTAGTCTTGTGCCGTCTCCTATTCGTTATATATGGACTTGTTATCAGGCTTTTGGATATGTTAAAGAAGCCTATCAAACACTAGCGCGTAAGGAACTAACGATGGAGGTCTTGGACTGTTCGGCGATTTTATTGTCCTTGTTTATGAACCAATCCAAGACAGCTAGCAATATCATGTTTATGCTTGATTTGGGGAATCATTTAGATCAGTGGTCCTTGAAAAAAACTGCAACAGATTTAGAACAGAGTCTTCTTGCAAAAGAGAGCGATGTATTCCTAGTACAGGGCGATACGGTTGTTAGTATCAAGAGTTCTGATGTTCAAATAGGAGATGTCTTGATATTATCTCAAGGAAATGAAATTCTGTTTGATGGACAAGTAGTTTCAGGTTTAGGTATGGTCAACGAAAGCTCCTTGACGGGAGAGAGTTTTCCAGTTGAAAAAAGAGAGTCTGATTTGGTTTGTGCAAATACAGTATTAGAAACTGGAGAGTTACGCATTCGTGTAACCGATAATCAGATGAACAGCCGGATTTTACAACTGATTGAGTTGATGAAGAAATCTGAAGAAAACAAGAAAACGAAACAACGCTATTTCATCAAGATGGCGGACAAGGTCGTCAAATATAATTTCTTGGGGGCTGGGCTGACTTACCTATTAACAGGTTCTTTTTCTAAGGCTATCTCTTTCCTATTGGTCGATTTCTCCTGCGCTTTGAAAATCTCTACTCCTGTAGCTTATTTGGCAGCTATCAAGGAGGGATTGAACCGTGAAATGGTGATTAAGGATGGAGATGTTCTGGAGAAATATCTGGAAGTTGATACTTTCTTGTTTGATAAGACGGGAACAATCACAACTAGCTATCCGATAGTTGAAAAGGTGTTACCTTTTGGGGACTATAGTGAGGAAGATATTCTCAGAATCAGTGCCTGTCTTGAGGAACACATTTATCATCCTATTGCTAATGCCATCGTCAAGCAAGCCGAGATAGAGGGGATTGAACATGAGGAAATGCATGGGAAACTCCAATATATCGCAAGCAAGGGGATCAAATCTCATATCGATGGGCAACCAGTTGTTATTGGGAATTATGTTTTGATGCAGGATGAGCAAATTCATATCAGTTCAGAACAAAATGCTTTAATTGAAGAGTACAAGAGTCACTACAATCTCTTATTCTTAGCCTATCAGAATGAATTGATTGGAATGTTCTGCATTCATACTCCTTTGAGAAAAGAAGCCAAAGCAGCCTTGGAGAAACTTAAGGCACAAGGGAAAAAATTGATTCTGGCAACAGGGGACACCTTGGTTAGAACAGAGGAATTAGTCAAAGATTTGCCCTTTGATCAGGTCTATACAGACTTGAAACCTGATGGGAAATTTGAGTTAGTAGAGGAACTGCAGAAAGCAGGGCACACTATTTTGATGGTTGGGGATGGGTTGAATGACTCAGCTGCTCTAACCCTATCAGATATCGGTGTGGTGATGAATGAGAGTGCAGATATTTCTAAGCAGATGAGTGATATCTTATTGTTAGATAATCGTTTGGATTTCTTCCAAGAGTTGGATTCGCTATCATCATCTTTGCAAACACTCATCAAGAAGAATATTCAAGATACCGTTGTCGTAAATAGTAGTTTGATTGGCTTTGGCTTGTTTAATTGGCTCAGTCCTTCAAATCTCTCTATCTTACATAATCTAACAACCTTACGCATAGTCCTGCGTAGCCTGTCTATTAAGGCTAGATAGATGTGGTTATCAACAACAAAAAGGAGTTACCTTTCTCGAGGGTAACTCCTTTGTTTATAGGTAAATGTTGAACAATTTAGTAAGTCAATACAAAGTATTTTTTCTTACCACGACGGATAACAGTCAGTTCGTTCTCTAACTTATCAGCGTCACTCAAGACATATTCAAGGTCTTGGATACGGTCGCCATTTAAGTAAATGGCTCCGTTTTGAACATCTTCACGGGCTTGGCGTTTTGAGTTAACTACACCAGATGAGACGAGCAGTTCCACGATATTGTGGTTTTCATCTGCTTGAACTTGGTAGTTTGGTACACCCCGAAGTCCTTGTTTGAGCTCTTTAACAGAAAGGTTTTTGATGTTTCCTGCAAAGAGTTGCTCAGTGATATTGAGGGCTTCTTTGTAAGCTTCTTCGCCGTGAACAAGAGTTACGACTTCACGAGCCAAGACTTTTTGTGCCAAGCGTTCATGTGGAGCTGCTTCAAATTGTTTGCGGATGTCTTCAATCTCATCAAGTGACAAGAAAGTAAAGATTTTCAAGAAGCGAACAGCGTCAGCGTCCATCACGTTCATCCAGAATTGGTACATTTCATATGGGGAAGTCTTTTCAGGATTGAGCCAAACTGCGTTTCCTTCTGATTTACCAAATTTCTTACCAGTTGCATCGGTAATCAGTGGAACAGTGATAACGTGACCAGTTTTGTCAGCCTTACGACGAAGCAATTCAGTACCAGCTGTCATATTTCCCCACTGGTCAGAACCACCGATTTGAAGAGTGACATTATGGTCTTGGTTAAGGACGAAGAAGTCGTACCCTTGCATGATTTGGTAAGCGAACTCAGTGTAAGAAATCCCTGTTTCGATCCGTTTTTTCACAGACTCCTTGCTCATCATGTAGTTGACAGTGAAGTATTTTCCGATATCACGGAGGAAATCAATGAAGCTGATGCTGCCAAACCAGTCGTAGTTGTTGACCATGACAGCTTTATTTTCACCATTTTCAAAGTCAAGAAAACGAGAAAGTTGTCCTTGGATAGACTTGACCCAGCCCTCTACTGTGTCTTTTGTTTGGAGACTACGTTCAGCATCTTTGAAGGACGGATCTCCGATGAGACCTGTAGCACCGCCAACGAGCGCATAAGGTTTGTGACCTGCTAGTTGCAAGCGACGACTTGTCAAGATTGCGACAAGGTGGCCTAGGTGAAGGCTGTCAGCAGTTGGATCGTAGCCAGTATAATAAGAAACTTGACCTTCTTCTAGGGCTTTACGCAAAGCTTCTTCATCAGTCGTTTGAAAAATCAAACCACGCTCTTTTAGCTCATCAAAAATGTGCATGTGTCTTTTCTCCTTTTTAAAATTATTGTTTCTACCTATTGTATCATAAACTCGGGCAATAGCCTAGCAGAATAGGGAAGAAAGTGGCTATTTTATTGAAAGTTTCCCTTTTATGGTATAATAGATAGAGTGAGGAAATCCATGCAAAATCAATTAAATGAATTAAAACGAAAAATGCTGGAATTTTTCCAGCAAAAACAAAAACATAAAAAATCAGATAGGCCGGCCAAGAAAGGTTCAAGTGTCCAAAAATCTAAATCCCTAGATAGACCAGCCATTTTTCCAGCTATTTTACTGAGTATAAAAGCCCTATTTAACTTACTCTTTGTGCTCGGTTTTCTAGGAGGAATGTTGGGAGCTGGGATTGCTTTGGGGTACGGAGTGGCCTTATTTGACAAGGTTCGGGTACCTCAGACAGAAGAATTGGTACATCAGGTCAAGGACATCTCTTCTATTTCAGAGATTACCTATGCGGATGGGACGGTGATTGCTTCCATAGAGAGTGATTTGTTGCGCACTTCTATCTCATCTGAGCAAATTTCGGAAAATCTGAAGAAGGCTATCATTGCGACGGAAGATGAACACTTTAAAGAACATAAGGGTGTAGTACCCAAGGCGGTGATTCGTGCGACCTTGGGGAAATTTGTAGGTTTGGGTTCCTCAAGTGGGGGTTCAACCTTGACCCAGCAACTGATTAAACAGCAGGTGGTTGGGGATGCACCGACTTTGGCTCGTAAGGCGACAGAGATTGTGGATGCTCTTGCCTTGGAACGTGCCATGAATAAGGATGAGATTTTAACGACCTATCTCAATGTGGCTCCCTTTGGCCGAAATAATAAGGGGCAGAATATTGCAGGAGCTCAGCAGGCAGCTGAGGGGATTTTCGGTGTAGATGCCAGCCAGTTGACGGTTCCTCAAGCAGCATTTTTAGCAGGACTTCCACAGAGTCCCATTACTTACTCTCCCTATGAAAATACTGGAGAGTTGAAGAGTGATGAAGACCTAGAAATTGGCTTAAGACGGGCTAAGGCAGTTCTTTACAGTATGTATCGTACAGGTGCCTTAAGCAAGGACGAGTATTCTCAGTACAAGGATTATGATCTTAAACAGGACTTTTTACCATCGGGCACGGTCACAGGAATTTCACGAGACTATTTATACTTTACAACTTTGGCAGAAGCTCAAGAACGTATGTATGACTATCTAGCTCAGAGAGACAATGTCTCCGCTAAGGAGTTGAAAAATGAGGCAACTCAGAAGTTTTATCGCGATTTGGCAGCCAAGGAAATTGAAAATGGTGGTTATAAGATTACTACTACCATAGATCAGAAAATTCATTCTGCCATGCAAAGTGCGGTTGCTGACTATGGCTATCTTTTAGACGATGGAACAGGTCATGTAGAAGTAGGGAATGTCCTGATGGATAACCAAACAGGTGCTATTCTAGGCTTTGTAGGTGGTCGTAATTATCAAGAAAATCAAAATAATCATGCCTTTGATACCAAACGTTCGCCAGCTTCTACTACCAAGCCCTTGCTGGCCTATGGGATTGCTATTGACCAGGGCTTGATGGGAAGCGAAACGATTCTGTCTAACTATCCAACAAACTTTGCTAATGGCAATCCGATTATGTATGCTAATAGTAAGGGGACAGGAATGATGACCTTGGGAGAAGCTCTGAACTATTCATGGAATATCCCGGCTTACTGGACCTATCGTATGCTTCGTGAAAAGGGTGTTGATGTCAAAGGTTATATGGAAAAGATGGGTTACGAGATTCCTGAGTACGGTATTGAGAGCCTGCCAATGGGTGGTGGGATTGAAGTCACAGTTGCCCAGCATACCAATGGCTATCAGACCCTAGCAAATAATGGTCTATATCATAAAAAACATGTGATTTCTAAAATTGAAGCAGCAGATGGTAGAGTGGTATATGAGTATCAGGATAAACCGGTTCAAGTCTATTCAAAAGCTACTGCGACAATTATGCAGGGATTGCTACGAGAAGTTCTATCCTCTCGTGTGACAACAACCTTCAAGACGAATCTGACTTCTTTAAATCCTACTCTAGCCAATGCAGATTGGATTGGGAAGACTGGTACAACCAACCAAGACGAAAATATGTGGCTCATGCTTTCGACACCTAGATTAACCCTAGGTGGCTGGATTGGGCATGATGATAATCATTCATTGTCACGTAGAGCAGGTTATTCCAATAACTCTAATTACATGGCTCATCTGGTAAATGCGATTCAGCAAGCCTCACCAAGCATTTGGGGGAACGAGCGCTTCGCTTTAGATCCTAGTGTCGTAAAATCCGAAGTCTTGAAATCAACAGGCCAGAAACCAGGGAAGGTTTCTGTTGAAGGAAAAGAGGTAGAGGTCACAGGTTCGACTGTTACCAGCTATTGGGCTAATAAGACAGGAGCGCCAACGACCAGTTATCGCTTTGCTATTGGTGGAAGTGATGCGGATTATCAGAATGCTTGGTCTAGCATCGTGGGGAGTCTACCAACTCCATCAAGCTCCAGCAGTTCAAGCAGTTCAAGTAGTTCAAGTAGTAGTTCTAGCGACAATAGCAACTCAAGTGCTACACGACCTTCTTCTTCAAGGACGAGACGATAAGTTCTATGAACTGTGCTAAATGAAGTGGCCAATCAATGGATTGCCACTTTTTTCTTTTTTCCTTTCGTGTTACAATAAAGGTATGAATCAGTATCAGAAAAAGATTGTTAAAGGAACCATTTATTCTCTTCTATCCGGCCTAATCTGGGGAATCTGTGGGATTTTAGGAGAGTACTTCTTTACTCATTATCAGGTGTCTTCGGGCTGGATTACCTCTATGCGTTTGACACTGGCAGGAAGTCTTGTACTCATTTGGTCTGCGATGCAATTAAAATCGCAAGTGTTTGATATTTGGCGAGACAAGAAAAATTACCTGCCCTTTTTGGCCTATGCTATTTTGGGGATTTTTTCAGTCCAATATTTTTTCTATCTCTGTGTAGAATACTCAAATGCAGCGACAGCGACTATTTTACAGTTTATTAGCCCTGTCTTTATCCTCTTTTACAATCGCTTGGTTTATCAAAAACGAGCGTCAAAAAGTGCTATTTTCTATGTTTTGATTGCTATGCTGGGTGTTTGCCTGATGGCGACAAAAGGCGATCTCTCTCAGTTATCCATGACGCCACTAGCCCTTATAACAGGTCTGTTGAGTGCCATGGGGGTTATGTTTAATGTTATCTTACCCCAACCTTTTGCGAAACGCTATGGTTTTGTACCTACGGTTGGGTGGGGGATGATTTTGGCAGGTTTATTTAGCAATGTCCTCTCGCCGGTTTACCAGCTTTCCTTTACTCTGGATATTTGGGGTATCTTGATTTGCCTCATTATCGCTTTTTTCGGGACGGCTTTTGCCTTTTTCATTTCCATGAAGGCAGTGTCCTTGGTTTCTCCTTTGGTGGTTTCTGTTATCAGTGCCAGTGAACCTCTCTCTTCTGCTCTCTTGAGTGTTTTGTTCTTAGGATTGGTAGTGGATTGGTCCCTTCTTCTAGCGATGGCCTTGATTATTTTGCCTATGATATTTTTGTCTATAGAAGAAGCGAAAGAAAGTAGATAAAAGTCTTTTCTTAATTCTAAAAGTGTGCTATACTAGAATAGTCAATAAAACACGGGGAGATAGTTGTGAAGAGTGTTTTTAGGTTGTATCGGTAGGGGCTTGCTTTTACCGACAGCACGTTTTATCTCACATCCCTAAAAAATCATACCTAAAAACAGACAAAAAGGCTTCAAATTTGAGGCCTTTTTTGGTAGAATAGTTATCATTATAAAGAATGAGAGGCCTTTTATGACTGCTACAAAAATGAGCGCACAAGAAATTATTCAATTTATCGCCAATGCTGAAAAGAAAACCAGTGTGAAAGTAACCTTTGAGGGAGAACTTGCAACTGCTGTACCTAGCTCTATTGTTAAACTAGGGAATGTCTTATTTGGAGACTGGAAAGATGTTGCTCCGCTTCTCGATGGTTTGGTAGAAAATCAAGACTATGTTGTTGAGCAAGACGCTCGTAATTCTGCCGTTCCTTTGCTAGATAAACGTGCTATCAATGCTCGTATCGAGCCAGGTGCGATTATCCGTGATCAAGTTGAAATTGGTGACAGTGCTGTTATCATGATGGGAGCAGTCATCAATATCGGTGCTGAAATTGGTGCAGGAACCATGATTGACATGGGGGCTATCCTTGGTGGCCGTGCTATTGTTGGGAAAAACAGTCACGTTGGTGCAGGTGCCGTTCTTGCAGGTGTGATTGAGCCAGCTAGCGCAGAACCAGTCCGTGTTGGAGATAATGTTCTTATCGGCGCTAATGCAGTGGTCATCGAAGGAGTTCAAATCGGTAGTGGTTCAGTTGTCGCAGCAGGAGCTATTGTTACCCAAGATGTCCCAGAAAACGTAGTAGTAGCAGGTGTTCCAGCTCGTATCATCAAAGAGATTGATGCCCAAACCCAACAAAAAACAGCGCTAGAAGATGCGCTTCGTACCTTATAATTGTAAAAGAAAAATAGAGGCGGAACCCTTCTTCCAGCCTCTTTCTGCTATATAGGAGGACAGATAGATGTTAGATTTGATTCAGACTAGACGAGATTTGCACCAGATTCCAGAGATTGGCTTGGAGGAGTTCAAGACTCATGCTTATTTGCTAGATGTGATTGAGAAATTGACTGCGGGCAAGAAGTTTGTTCAAGTTCGTACTTGGCGGACAGGTATTTTGGTCTATTTGCAGGGAAGTCAGCCAGAGAGGACCATTGGTTGGCGGACAGATATTGATGGTCTGCCTATCGTTGAACAAACAGGATTTCCTTTCGCTTCTCAGCACCAAGGTAGTATGCATGCTTGTGGACATGATTTCCACATGACCATTGCCTTGGGCTGTCTTGAGCGCGCCCTTGAGGAGCAACCAAAGAACAATCTACTCTTCCTATTTCAGCCTGCTGAAGAAAATGAAGCTGGTGGCATGCTCATGTATGAGGATGGCGCTTTTGGAGACTGGTTGCCAGACCAGTTTTATGGCCTCCATGTCCGTCCAGATCTGAAAGTTGGCCAGATTGCGACCAATACTCATACACTTTTTGCAGGGACTTGTGAGGTGAAGATTCGTTTCAAAGGCAAAGGTGGCCACGCAGCCTTTCCGCATGAAGCCAATGACGCTTTGGTGGCGGCTAGTTACTTTGTAACCCAAGTGCAGTCAGTTGTCAGCCGCAATGTCAACCCAATCGAGGGAGCAGTGGTGACCTTTGGCGTTTTTCAGGCTGGAACAACCAACAATGTCATCACAGACACAGCCTTTTTACATGGAACTATTCGTGCCTTAACTCAGGATATGAGCCTCTTGGTGCAAAAGCGGGTCAAAACAGTTGCAGAAGGAGTTGCAGCTGCCTTTGATATGGAAGTTGAAGTGGAACTCAAGCAAGGTGGATACCTACCTGTTGAGAACAATCCAGCCTTGGCGCGTGAACTGATGGATTTCTTTGAAGAAAAAGACGGAATCGAGCTGATTGATATCGAGCCTGCTATGACAGGTGAAGACTTTGGTTATCTTCTTTCAAAGGTTGATGGTGTTATGTTTTGGCTAGGTATCGATAGTCCCTACGCTCTTCATCACCCTCAAATGAGTCCTAAGGAAGAGGCTTTATCTATTGGGGTGGATGCGGTCTCTAGTTTCCTGAAAAAGAAGGCAGCAGAGTAGAGGAATTGTCTATGAAAGCAGAATTACGCAAGCAAGTCTTGCAAGAAATGAAGACTATATCTCAAGAGCAAAAACAGGCTATAGAGCAAGCTTTAACCGAGCGATTGTTACAACACCCCTTTTACCAAGAAGCCAAGGTTATTGCAACCTATCTCTCTTTTCCTCATGAGTTTCAAACGCAGGGATTGATTGAGCAGGCGCTGAAGGATGGCAAGAAGGTTCTGATACCCAAAACCTATCCCAAGGGGCACATGGACTTTGTGGTCTATGATCCGCAGCAGTTGGTAAAAACTTCCTTTGGCTTACTGGAACCACAGGGAGATTTGGAAGTATTGGATGCCTCTAAGATTGATTTGATTCATGTTCCGGGGCTGGCTTTTACGACAAAGGGTTATCGAATTGGCTATGGCGGAGGTTATTATGACCGCTATCTGGAACAGTTTACTGGTCATACTTTGAGTACGGTTTATCATTATCAAGTTCAGGACTTTATCCCTGAAAAGCATGATATTCCTGTTCAGGAGGTTCTGATTGATGAAAGAAATCTTTGATAGGCGTTACCCTGTGACGAGTTTCTTCCTCTTAGTGACGACCTTGGTATTTCTACTAATGTTGGTGACCACAGGAGGAAACTTTTACAGGGCAGATACCCTATTTCGATTTGGAGCTATGTATGGGCCTGTTATTCGGCTCTTTCCCGAGCAGGTTTGGCGTCTCTTCTCTGCTATTTTTGTTCATATTGGGTGGGAGCATTTCATTGTTAATATGCTTTCGCTCTATTATCTTGGTAGGCAAGTAGAGGAGATTTTCGGATCCAAGAAGTTTTGCTTTCTCTATCTCTTATCTGGAATGATGGGCAATCTCTTTGTTTTTGTATTTAGTCCAAAATCCTTAGCAGCAGGAGCTTCTACTTCTCTCTATGGGCTATTTGCTGCGATTATCATTCTTCGCTATGCAACGCGTAATCCTTATATCCAGCAGTTGGGGCAATCTTATCTGACACTTTTTGTGATTAACATTATTGGAAGTGTTCTGATTCCAGGAATCAGTCTAGCAGGTCATATCGGAGGTGCAGTTGGTGGCGCATTTCTAGCAGTTATCTTTCCAGTTAGAGGAGAAAGACGGATGTATGGCGCTAGTCAGAGACTGGTAGCGTTAGTGTTGTTCGTAGGACTCGCAGTCTTACTTCTCTACAAGGGAATGGGGTTGTGACGAAGTTGAAAGAAAATTTGTATAATGAAAAAAGATAAGGCATTTTTTGAACCTTATCTTTTTATGTTATTCTTTTTCAGCTAATTCTTTTCCAAGTTGGATGAGGTAATCTTTCAAGTCATCTTTGACTTGTGGATGTTTGAGGGCGTAGTCAATAGATGTTTTCATAAAGCCAAACTTATCCCCAACGTCGTAACGAGCTCCTGTAAATTCACGGGCGAAAACACGTTGTGTTTTATTAAGGGTATCAATAGCGTCGGTAAGCTGGATTTCATTTCCAGCGCCTGGAGCTTGCTTTTCGAGAATATCAAAAATTTCTGGTGTGAGAAGATAGCGACCGATGATTGCCAAATCACTTGGAGCATCTTCGGGAGCTGGTTTTTCAACGAAAGTTTCAACGCTATAGAGTCCATTGATTCCTTCTCCTTGAGGAGCAATGACCCCATATGATGAAACGTCTTCGTGTGGTACGGGCATGACAGCAATGGTTGATGCGTGTGTCTTTTCGTAATCATTCATCAGTTGTTTTGTCAAAGGAACGGCATTCTCGTCTGTGATGTCCATAAGGTCATCACCCAGCATAACAACGAAGGGTTCATTCCCCACAAAAGCTTTGGCTTGTAGGACAGCGTCTCCAAGACCACGAGGGTGAGTTTGGCGAATGAAATGGAGGCGCATACCAGTTGCTTCATCTACCAATTTTAACAAATCCGTTTTGCCTTTTTCTTTGAGGTTGTACTCAAGCTCAAAGTTTGAATCAAAGTGGTCCTCAATAGAACGTTTTGATTTACCAGTGACAACCAGAATATCTTCGATACCTGATTTAAGAGCCTCTTCTACGATAAACTGGATAGTTGGTTTATCTACAATTGGCAACATTTCTTTAGCAAGTGCTTTGGTTGCTGGTAAAAATCGAGTTCCTAGTCCAGCGGCAGGAATGACTGCTTTTCTAACTTTCAGTGCCATAAGAATCCTTTCTTTAGAGGGTTAAGACCACTCATTTTCTGCTTTAAATTCATTGTTCATGATATCATAAATGGCATCTTTGATATTGGTTCCGTTGTAAATAACTTGGTAAATGGCCTGCGTAATGGGCATATAAACTCCAAGTTCTTGCGCTAGTTCATAGGCTGCTCGAGTCGTTGAAATTCCTTCGATTACCATGCCCATATTGGCTTCGATATCAGCTAGGGATTCTCCACGACCAAGAGCATCTCCGGCTCTCCAGTTACGAGAGTGGATGGAGGTTCCCGTTACGATCAAGTCTCCTACACCAGACAAGCCACTATAGGTCAGTGGATTAGCCCCGAGTGCTACCCCTAGGCGGGTGATTTCTGCCAAGCCTCGAGCGATGATGGCTGCCTTGGCATTGTCACCAAATCCCAAACCATGTAAAGCTCCAGCGCCGACAGCAATAATATTTTTAAGAGCGCCAGCAGTTTCGACCCCGATAACATCCGTATTGGTATAAAGTCGGAAGTAGTGATTACTAAAGAGCTCTTGAACGTATTGAGCTGTGTGTAAATCTTTAGAAGCAGCAGTGATTAAAGTCAGGTCACGCACAATGGTCTCTTCTGCATGGCTAGGTCCTGAAACAACGACAATATCACTGCGGAGATGTTCAGGAATTTCTTCTTCAAGGATGGTTGATAATCGTTTATGGCTATCGGGTTCTAATCCCTTTGATGCGTGCATGATGATAGCCTTATGGTCTAAGGTTTTTGCAACTTGTTGGGCAACAAGTCGTGTCACTTTTGTTGGGACAACAAACAAAATCGCATCTACATCTTTTAATGCCTCTGCTAAGTCGGTGTAGGCAATGATATTTTCGTCTAGAACGACATCTTTAAAGTAGTGCTTGTTAGTATGATAGGTATTAATTTCATTGATTTGTTCGGGAATGTTTCCCCAAATACGTACCTCGTGTCCATTGTCATTTAAGACTTGTGAAAGGGCAGTTCCCCAAGAACCAGGCCCCAAGACGGCGACGGTTTGTTTTTCCATGATTTCCTCCTTAATAGAGTTCTTTCTCTTATTCTATCATATTCTAGAGGATTTTGCACTTGCATTACTGGAGAGTGGTGGCTTTGTGACTTGAAAAATATATAAAAACCGAGACGAAGTATTAAAGTCTTAGTCTTTAGTTAAAGTGAGAAGAAATCTGATAGATAGTTTGATTCAGTATATGCTATAATAGAGGTAAACAACTCAGGAGGTTCTTGTAGGTTGCGAGAGTTTGGCGAAAAAATTAAAAGATTACGTTTGGCTAAAAAAATCAGTCGTTCAGAATTTTGTGGTGATGAGTCTGAATTAAGTATCCGTCAATTAATTAGAATTGAAAATGGAGAATCCAGACCAACACTAACAAAGTTAAAATATATCGCTGAGCGTTTGGGAGTTGAAGATTACAAGTTGATGCCAAGTTATATAGAGTTGGATAAGGAATACCTAGAATTGAAGTATTTCTTGATGAGGACTCCTACATACGAAGATGAAACTATCGCCCAAAAGAAAGAGAGTGTTTTTGATAAGATTTTTGAAGAGTATTATGATAGGCTACCTGAGGAAGAAAGATTTATCATAGATGTTTTACAAGCATATGATGACTTTGGTTGGTGGAATGATGATAGCAATTTAGGAATGATTTTACAAGAGTATTTCGATCACATTTTGTTGAAATCAAAATATGAAGTTAACGATATTTTAATCATAAAGCTATTTTTGGTAAGATTAGTACACCAAGATACGATAATAGATGAGATTGAAGTGAATACCTTCTTAGTAATAGCTGATAAAATTTTACAACAAGTTGAGATGTTTGATATTGAATATTCATTTCTAATCAGAGATTCATTACTTTTGTTGTTAGGAATATTTGAAAAAATTGCTAATTACAGTCAATTTGAAGATATTCTTTACAAATTAAATGAAATTACCTCAAAATCATACGACTATCAGAAAAAACCAATTATTCGACTATGGGAGTGGCGCTATGCATTATTTGTAAAAAAAGATTATCCAGTAGCTGAAAATTATTTTCAAGAAGCAAAAGTATTTGCTAGAATGATTGATAATAGTCATTTGATAGAACAGCTAGAAAAACAATGGCAACATGACCTCCAAGATTTTTTTAAAAATAAACATTAGAAAATAAAAAAAGTGACAAAAATGTCACTAGTTAAAAAGACCGAGAGAAAGTTTTCGAAATCATAAAAACGCATGATATCAGGTGTTTAAAAACTTGATATTATGCGTTTTATCGTTTAAAGAGTTATTATGTTTTTCCCTTAGATTGAGTTCGTATCTAGTTTCTTTTTATACTAATTGAGTACTCATTAGTAGATAAGTTGTTAAAATTAGTGACATTTATGACCTTGGCGAATGTGTAACATAGAAGTATAATAATCCTGTAGAAAAAATAAGGAGAGAAAATATGTTAGTGCTAGTTGTTGCCATTTTTTGGATTTATAAATAATAAAGATAGAATAGGAAGGTCTATGTTAGAACTAAAAAATATTAGCAAAAGTTACGGACAAGGGATGCTAAAAAATAATGTCTTAAGAGAAATAAATTTTAAGGTAGTTGAAGGAGAATTTGTATCGATAATGGGACCATCAGGTTCGGGCAAATCGACATTTATCAATATTTTGGGACTGATTGATTCTGAATTTGAAGGAGAATATATATTAGACGGAAAAAGTATTGAGAAGTTAAATGAAAATCAACAAGCAAGTTACCGTAATCGTGATATTGGATTTGTTTTTCAACAATTTCATCTTATTGATGAATATACTGTTAAAGAAAATATTTTATTATCATTCCTATATTCTGACCAACAGCCAGATATAGAATACATTGATAGTTTATTACAAGACTTAGGGCTTATAGATAAGATGAATGAGTACCCAAGTCATTTATCAGGCGGACAGAAGCAACGAGTTGCTTTAATTAGAGCTCTTGCTCATAAACCTAGATTTCTTATAGCAGATGAACCTACAGGTGCATTAGATGAGAAAAATAGGAATGAGATATTGCAAATTCTACAAAATTTGAATCATTCTGGAACGACAATTATTGTAGTAACTCACGATGAGTTTGTTGCCAGTCATTGTAGAACAAGGTATCGAATGAAAAATGGGTATCTAACATCTGAAGGAGAAGGATTACATGAAGTTTAAAAAGCTGTTAATAGATACTCTAAAACTGTTAAAGAGGAATAAAAGACAAAGTATTCTGACATCCTTAGCCATCACAGTGGCAACATTTGTTTTATTAGTAATACTATCAAGTTCTTCCTATACAACTTCTACATTAGGTAATGATTTAAAGATAGAAGAAGACACAGCAACAATGACTTATACTCCTCAGAATATGTTGGATATTAGAGGGTTTACACAGGAAGATAAACAATTGGTTGAGCAAACTATTGGAAAACATGCAAGACTTTCTTCCAGCTCTTATGCCTTGTATGCTGAAACGTATTTTAATGATTCTAAGCAGAATCTTAGTTTTCGAACATTGGGCGATTTGAATAAGAATGGTTTAGTTGTGCCTGCTTTATTAAAAGGAAGAGCATTAGAGGAACTAGATGGAGGTGTCGCTATTAGCGATAAGGCTCTCATGTCATTGACTAGAAAGGAAAATATTGAAACTTTTTTAGGAGAGACTATCAATATATCTGGAAAAGAATATCCAATTCAGGCAATATATTATGGATCAGCTGTTAATGAAAGATTACCTTCTTTATTGGTTACCAATGAAATCAAAGAGTTACTTTTAGGAGGAAGGGAATATTTTGATGAGTTAGTAGTAGAAACTAATCAGTTGGAGAATATTAATAAGGCTTTATCTGCTTTAGATACTTATGGAATATTCCGCAAGGAAGGAACTTATGGATATATAGATAATAGAAGGGTATATGAGGAAACAAAGGCCCAAGCTACTA
This sequence comes from Streptococcus sp. 9903, assembly GCF_013276625.1. NCBI lineage: Bacteria > Bacillati > Bacillota > Bacilli > Lactobacillales > Streptococcaceae > Streptococcus > Streptococcus sp. 9903. The sequence continues at coordinate 50,473 of NZ_VMLI01000021.1, forward strand.
CAATATTAAATTTCATTGCACTTTTATCAAGTATTTCAATTTTTGTAGCTGGTTTTGGGGTTATGAATGCTATGTTGTCTTCTGTTAGCGAACGTAGTAAGGAGATAGCCATTCGTCGAGCTTTGGGAGCTAAAAAATCTGATATTTATCAATCATATATGATGGAGGGGATTCTTTTATCGCTTCTGGGAGCTATAACTGGTATTGGAGTAGCGACATTATTTGTTGTTTTAATGAACATGAGTGGTTTTGTTACGACATTAACTCTGGATCATATTTTGATTACTCTATTCACAACGGGCGTATTTGGAATTGTATTTAGTATTATGCCTGCAATGGTTGCAGCAAATAAAAATGTTATTGAGGGTCTAAGGTAATGATGGATGTGAATTTAAAGGAGGTAGAATGAAATTTACAAAAATAGATAGAGTATTTTCTCTATTACTAATTGTGGAATTTACAATATGTTTTTTTACACTAGATAATTTTAATCTTTTTCAATTTATGCTGTTTGTACAAATTATACCGTCAATAGTATTAGCTTTGTTATCGGGAAGTATTTCTTCTAGGAGTAAGCATAGCTGGGTGCTATTAATTATTTTTGGAATGATCTATGCCTTAATGATGTTTGGAATTTTCAGGGTTACTCCTATGACGCTTATAGAACAAAATACGATTCAATCTGAAACTTCCGTATTTACATTCAATAGAAATTTACAGTTAGGAACTTATTTTGGATTTTTCCTACAGGAATTTTTACTAGGAGCTTTTATTTGCACTATTTCAAAATGTTTTGGGAGAATTAAACAAGGGAAATTTTAATGAAGCCTGCATTAAAAAGAAGAATTGCTTCTGCAGTTATTTTTAGAAAATGATATTATTGAAATGGTGTAACATTTGGAGAAAATTATTTTTGAACGAAAAAGATTTGAGTATATCAGTCCTAAAAGAAAGCAAGTAAAGGACTTTATGATTCTAAAAAATTTCATGTCTAAGACAATTCAAGTTGAAATCAGAGTGGAGGACTACTTGTTAGACCTTCTTATTTTAAAAGAGATGAGTACAGAATTTTATAATTTAGATTTTCTTTCTTTGCCCTATGATGTCAATATAGATGTGAAAGAAGTTGTAGAGGATGTTGATTTAACAGTCTATAAGAATAGTAAATATAGAGAGTTTGATTTCTTTAAAAATTTTTGTAAATGATATTTTTGAAAGTCTATCCATTCTTATATTATAATTGCTACAACAAGTTTTCAACACTTGTTTCAATTGAATATACTAAAAACCGAGGCTAAGTATTAAACTCTTAGTCTCGGTTTTCATATTTCTTAAAGAATGACTAGGTTTATTTCAATTGATCTGTAATGTCTTTTGATAGCAACATTCCCAGATGATAAGTTTTATTGATGTAAGCAATGACATCATTGATATTTTCAGTCGTGTGAATTTTCTCCTTGATGTCAGCCCTAAATGTTTCATCCTTCAAAAGTTGTTCTTGGTAGAGCCTTTGCAGTCTCTCCTTTTCGTACTTATTGAGCAGAAAAAGGAAAACCAAGCTAATTACAACGAGGATATAAGCATATTGGCTCATAGGAAATCTCCCTGTATGATAAAGAAGTAGTAGTGAGTAAATCGATTTAGTGGACCTAAAATAGCAGAACAAGTCAGCAAAACTTGATAAGATTTTTGACAGGCCTCTAAACCAAAGCCTGTATAGGCTTTAGTGTAAGTTACTTAGATTATTTTGCAATCAAGTGATTTAAAATCTTACAACATGAACCAAACCAAATCGATATTATTTGGTTTGGTGAATTAGTAAAGCGTTTAGACAAGTGTCTCTGGTTACGACGTCATGGCTCCTAAATCGATTATATTTAGGAACCATGACTAGTGAAGCGCCTAGCCAAATCTCCGACAAGATTTGGTCTTAATTACTTAGACTGCTTTTTAATCAAGTAACTTGAAGATTACGACATGAACCAAACCAAATCGATATTATTTGGTTTGGTGAATTAGTGAAGCGTTTAGGCAATTCGCCAGATAGCGATTGCCGTCAAGAGACTAGGAACTTTAGTTCCAGTCTCTTGTAACGATTTACATCTTCTCTGGCGCTTCTACTCCAAGCAAGCGAAGGGCTTCTTTGAGAACAACTGCAGTTGCGTAGCTGAGGGCTAGACGGTTGTCGCGTTCTGGACTTTCATCCAAGATACGTGTATGTGCATAGTATTTGTTGAAGGCTTGAGCCAGGCTAATTGCAAATTTAGCAATGATAGAAGGTTCAAAGTTATCCGCCGCACGGTTGATAATACGTGGGAAGTCTTGGATGAGTTTGATGATTTCCCAACTTTCAGCATCATTCAAGCTATAGTTGCCAGCTGTTTCTGGTTTGAAATCCGCTTTGCGTAAGATAGATTGGATACGAGCGTAGGCGTATTGAACATAAGGTCCAGTTTCACCCTCGAAGGATACCATAGCCTCTAGGTCGAAGTCGTATCCATTTGTACGGTCGGTCTTGAGGTCATAGAACTTAATTGCTCCTACTCCAACAGCATGGGCTACCTGATCTTTATTTTCAAGTTCAGGATTTTTAGCCTCTATTTGGGCCTTGGCACGGCTAATAGCCTCTGCAACAGTAGGCTCTAGCAAGATGACATTCCCTTTACGAGTAGAGAGTTTCTTCCCTTCTTTTGTAACCAAACCAAAAGGAACGTGGGTAATGTTGTCACTCCAGTCGTAGCCCATCTCTTGCAAGACAGCTTTGAGCTGTTTAAAGTGGGCAGATTGCTCTTGACCAACGACGTAGATAGATTTGGCAAATTGGTATTCATTTTTACGGTAAAGGGCTGCGGCCAAGTCACGTGTGATGTAGAGAGTTGCACCATCAGATTTTTTGATGAGGGCTGGATGTTCAATTCCATATTTCTCAAGATTCACAACTTGGGCCCCTTCTGACTCAACCAGAAGGCCTTTTTCAGAAAGAATGTCTACAACTGCATCCATTTTATCGTTGTAGAAGGCTTCTCCGTTATAGCTGTCAAATTCAACTTGCAATTCATTGTAAAGGCGATTAAATTCTACCAAACTTTCATCACGGAACCATTGCCAAAGAGCGAGAGCTTCCTCGTCTCCATTTTCAAGTTTACGGAACCATTCGCGTGCTTCTTCATCCAAGCTAGGGTCATTTTCAGCTTCAGCATTGATACGAACGTAGAGTTTAAGAAGTTCATCGATTGGATGAGCTTTTACAGCTTCTTCGTCGCCCCATTTTTTGTAGGCAACAATCAACATCCCAAACTGTTTACCCCAGTCTCCCAAATGGTTGACCTTGACTGTTTGATAACCGATTTTTTGGAAAATATGTGATAAGCTATCTCCGATAACAGTTGAGCGCAGATGACCAATAGAGAATGGTTTAGCGATATTGGGACTAGACATGTCGATAACAACATTTTCTTGTTTGCCAATAGTTTGATCAGCATAGTGTTCTTTTTCAGTGATAACAGCTTGCAATACTTGAGCAGAAATGGCAGATTTATCAAGGAAAAAGTTAACGTAAGGTCCTGTTGCGACAACCTTTTCAAAGGCTTGGCTGTTAATTTTTTCAGCCAGTTCAGCCGCAATCATTTGAGGTGCTTTACGTTCGACTTTTGCAAGAGAAAAAGCAGGGAAAGCAATGTCTCCCATTTCTGAGTTTTTAGGGGTTTCCAGTAAATTTAAAATAGCCTCTTGGTCCAGGCTATCAATGACGCTAGCCAACTCGCTAGCAATCAATTCTTTTGTATTCATTAAGAGCTCCTTTTTGGACTTTTCTACTATTTTATCACAATTTTAAAGAAAGAAGAAAAAATTTTTGAAATCTCCTGTTTTTTTGGTATAATATAGTTATAAAAATAGTTATAAATATTCACATAAGAGGATTTTATGAGAAAAAGAGATCGTCATCAGTTAATAAAAAAAATGATTACTGAGGAGAAATTAAGTACACAAAAAGAAATTCAAGATCGGTTGGAGGCGCACAATGTTTTTGTGACGCAGACAACCCTGTCTCGTGATTTGCGCGAAATCGGCTTGACCAAGGTCAAGAAAAATGATATGGTGCATTATGTACTAGCAAATGAGACAGAAAAGATTGATTTGGTGGAATTTTTGTCTCATCATTTAGAAGGTGTTGCAAGAGCAGAGTTTACCTTGGTGCTTCATACCAAACTGGGAGAAGCCTCTGTTTTGGCAAATATTGTAGATGCAAACAAGGATGAATGGATTTTAGGAACAGTTGCTGGTGCCAATACCTTATTGGTCATTTGTCGAGACCAGCACGTTGCCAAACTCATGGAAGATCGTTTGCTAGATTTGATGAAAGATAAGTAAGGTCTTGGGAGTTGCTCTCAAGACTTATTTTTGACAAGGAGAGACGGAAAATGGCGACAGAAAAGCTATCACCCGGCATGCAACAGTATGTGGATATAAAAAAGCAATATCCAGATGCTTTTTTGCTCTTTCGGATGGGTGATTTTTATGAATTATTTTATGAGGATGCGGTCAATGCTGCGCAGATTCTGGAAATTTCCTTAACGAGTCGTAACAAGAATGCCGACAATCCGATTCCTATGGCGGGTGTCCCCTATCATTCTGCCCAGCAGTATATTGATGTCTTGATTGAGCAGGGCTATAAGGTAGCTATCGCAGAGCAGATGGAAGATCCTAAACAAGCAGTTGGGGTTGTGAAACGAGAGGTTGTTCAGGTCATTACGCCAGGGACAGTGGTCGATAGCAGTAAGCCAGACAGTCAGAACAACTTCTTGGTTGCTATAGATCGAGATGGCAATCAATTTGGCTTAGCTTATATGGACCTGGTGACGGGTGACTTTTATGTGACAGGTCTTTTGGATTTCACGCTGGTTTGTGGGGAAATCCGTAATCTCAAGGCGCGAGAAGTGGTGCTGGGCTATGACTTGTCTGAGGAAGAGGAACAAATCCTTAGTCGTCAGATGAATCTGGTGCTTTCCTATGAAAAAGAAGGCTTTGAGGACCTTCATTTACTGGATTCACGATTGGCAGCTGTGGAGCAAGCGGCATCTAGTAAATTGCTCCAGTATGTTCATCGGACTCAGATGAGGGAATTGAACCACCTCAAGCCTGTTATCCGCTATGAAATCAAAGATTTCTTGCAGATGGATTATGCGACCAAGGCTAGTCTGGATTTGGTTGAGAATGCTCGTTCGGGCAAGAAGCAAGGCAGCCTTTTCTGGCTTTTGGATGAAACCAAAACAGCTATGGGTATGCGGCTCTTGCGTTCTTGGATTCATCGCCCCTTGATTGATAAGGAACGAATTATCCAACGTCAAGAAGTGGTGCAGGTCTTTCTCGACCATTTCTTTGAGCGCAGTGATTTGACAGACAGTCTCAAGGGTGTTTATGACATTGAGCGCTTGGCTAGTCGTGTTTCTTTTGGCAAGACCAATCCCAAGGACTTCCTGCAGTTGGCGACCACCTTGTCTAGTGTGCCACGGATTCGTGCGATTTTAGAAGGGATGGAGCAACCTGCTCTAGCCTATCTCATCGCACAACTGGATGCAATCCCTGAGTTGGAGAGTTTGATTAGTGCAGCTATTGCTCCTGAAGCTCCTCATGTGATTACAGATGGGGGAATTATTCGAACTGGATTTGATGAGACTTTAGACAAGTACCGTCGCGTTCTCAGAGAAGGGACTAGCTGGATTGCTGAGATTGAGGCCAAGGAGCGAGAAAACTCTGGTATCAGCACGCTTAAGATTGACTACAATAAAAAGGATGGCTACTATTTCCATGTGACCAATTCGCAACTGGGGAATGTTCCAGCACACTTTTTCCGCAAGGCGACGCTGAAAAACTCGGAACGCTTTGGAACTGAGGAATTAGCCCGTATCGAGGGAGATATGCTGGAGGCGCGTGAGAAGTCAGCCAACCTAGAATACGAAATCTTTATGCGTATTCGTGAAGAGGTCAGCAAGTATATCCAGCGTTTGCAGGCTCTAGCCCAAGGAATTGCGACAGTTGATGTCTTGCAAAGTCTGGCGGTTGTAGCTGAAACCCAGCATTTGATTCGACCTGAGTTTGGAGATGATTCGCGAATTGATATCCAGAAAGGGCGCCATGCTGTCGTTGAAAAGGTTATGGGGGCTCAGACCTATATTCCTAATACGATTCAGATGGCAGAAGATACCAGTATCCAACTGATTACAGGGCCAAACATGAGTGGGAAGTCTACCTACATGCGTCAGTTAGCCATGACGGCGGTTATGGCCCAGTTGGGTTCCTATGTACCGGCAGAAAACGCCTATTTACCGATTTTTGATGCGATTTTTACCCGTATCGGAGCAGCAGATGACTTGGTTTCAGGCCAATCAACCTTTATGGTGGAGATGATGGAGGCCAACAATGCCATTTCGCATGCAACCAAAAATTCCTTGATTCTCTTTGATGAATTGGGACGGGGAACTGCAACTTACGACGGGATGGCTCTTGCTCAGTCCATCATCGAATACATCCATGAACATATCGGAGCCAAGACCCTCTTTGCGACCCACTACCATGAGTTGACTAGTCTGGAGTCTAGTTTACAACATTTGGTCAATGTCCACGTGGCAACCTTGGAGCAGGATGGGCAGGTCACCTTCCTTCACAAGATTGAACCAGGACCAGCTGATAAATCCTACGGTATTCATGTTGCCAAGATTGCTGGCTTGCCAGTAGACCTTTTAGCAAGGGCGGATAAGATTTTGACTCAGTTAGAGAATCAAGGGACAGAAAGTCCTGCTCCCATGAGACAAACAAGTGCCGTCACTGAACAGATTTCACTCTTTGACACGCCTGCAGTGCATCCTATCCTAGCAGAATTAGCTAAATTGGACATTTACAATATGACACCTATGCAGGCTATGAATGTCTTGGTCGAGTTAAAACAGAAACTATAAAGAGAAAATTACTAGTCATTCTAGCTGTATCAAGGAGACTTCTTTGACAATCCCCCACTTTTTTGCTAGAATAACATCACACAAACAGAATGAGAAGGAGCTGACACATTGTCGCTCCCTTTTGTCTATTTTTTAAGGAGAAAGTATGCTGATTCAGAAAATAAAAACCTACAAGTGGCAGGCCTTGGCCTCGCTCCTGATGACAGGCTTGATGGTTGCTAGTTCACTTTTGCAACCGCGTTATCTGCAGGAAGTCTTAGACGCCCTCCTTGCTGGAAAATATGAAGCTATTTACAGTATCGGGGCTTGGTTGATTGGTGTGGCCTTGGTTGGTTTGGTTGCTGGTGGGCTCAATGTTGTCCTTGCGGCCTATATTGCCCAAGGAGTTTCATCCGATCTTCGGGAGGATGCCTTCCGTAAAATCCAAACCTTTTCTTATGCCAATATTGAACAATTTAATGCGGGAAATCTAGTCGTTCGCATGACAAATGATATCAACCAGATTCAGAACGTCGTCATGATGACCTTCCAAATTCTTTTCAGACTCCCCCTCTTGTTCATCGGTTCGTTTATCTTGGCGGTTCAAACCTTACCTTCTCTGTGGTGGGTGATTGTTCTCATGGTAGTCTTGATTTTTGGTTTGACTGCTGTCATGATGGGTATGATGGGGCCTCGTTTTGCCAAGTTTCAAACCCTTCTTGAGCGTATCAATGCCATTGCCAAGGAAAATCTGCGTGGCGTTCGCGTGGTCAAGTCCTTTGTCCAAGAAAAAGAGCAGTTTGCTAAGTTTACGGAGGTTTCAGACGAGTTACTCGGTCAAAACCTTTACATTGGTTATGCCTTTTCAGTAGTGGAACCTTTCATGATGTTGGTCGGTTATGGGGCGGTATTCCTCTCTATTTGGCTAGTTGCAGGGATGGTTCAGTCGGATCCGTCAGTTGTTGGCTCCATTGCTTCCTTTGTCAATTACCTAAGCCAGATTATCTTTACCATTGTTATGGTTGGATTTTTGGGAAATTCTGTCAGTCGTGCTATGATTTCCATGCGTCGTATTCGAGAAATTCTGGATGCAGAGCCAGCTATGACTTTCAAGGATGTGCCAGATGAAGAGTTGGTCGGAAGTCTTAGCTTTGAAAATGTAACCTTTACCTATCCAATGGACAAGGAACCGATGCTGAAAGATGTGAGTTTTACTATTGAACCTGGTCAGATGGTTGGTGTCGTTGGAGCGACTGGTGCAGGAAAATCAACCTTGGCTCAATTGATTCCACGTCTCTTTGACCCACAGGAAGGGGCTATCAAAATCGGAGGCAAGGATATTCGAGAAGTGAGTGAAGGAACCCTGCGTAAAGCTGTCTCTATCGTTCTTCAACGTGCCATTCTCTTCAGTGGAACGATTGCAGATAACTTGAGACAGGGTAAGGGAGATGCTACTCTATTTGAAATGGAGCGTGCAGCCAATATTGCCCAAGCCAGTGAATTCATTCATCGTATGGAGAAAACCTTTGAAAGTCCAGTTGAGGAACGGGGAACCAATTTCTCTGGTGGGCAAAAACAAAGGATGTCGATTGCGCGTGGGATTGTCAGCAATCCACGTATTCTGATTTTTGACGATTCGACCTCGGCCTTGGATGCCAAGTCAGAGCGCCTAGTGCAAGAAGCCTTGAATAAGGACTTGAAGGGAACAACAACCATTATCATCGCGCAAAAGATTAGCTCGGTTGTCCATGCAGACAAGATCTTGGTACTGGATCAAGGACGATTGATTGGTCAAGGCACGCATGCAGACTTGGTTGCCAACAATGCCGTTTACCGTGAAATCTATGAAACACAGAAAGGAAAGGAGGAGTAAAATGAAGACAGTTCAGTTCTTTTGGCATTATTTTAAAGTCTATAAGCTATCATTTGTAGTTGTCATCTTGATGATTGTTCTGGCAACTCTTGCCCAAGCACTCTTTCCGGTCTTTTCTGGACAAGCAGTGACGCAGCTAGCCAATTTAGTTCAAGCTTATCAAGATGGCAATCCAGAACTTGTTTGGCAAAGCCTATCAGGAATCATGGTCAATCTTGGCCTGCTGGTTTTGGTTCTATTTATCTCCAGTGTCATATACATGTGTCTCATGACGCGCGTGATTGCAGAGTCGACCAACGAGATGCGCAAAGGTCTCTTTGGTAAGCTTGCTCGGTTAGCGGTTTCTTTCTTTGACCGCCGGCAAGATGGCGATATCCTGTCTCGTTTTACCAGTGATTTGGATAATATCCTCCAAGCCTTTAATGAAAGTCTGGTTCAGGTCATGAGCAATGTTGTTTTATACATTGGTCTGATTCTTGTCATGTTTTCGAGAAATGTGACGCTGGCCCTCATCACCATTGCCAGCACACCAGTGGCCTTCCTTATGCTGATTTTTATTGTAAAAATGGCCCGCAAATACACCAATCTCCAACAAAAAGAGGTAGGGAAACTCAACGCCTATATGGATGAGAGTATCTCAGGTCAAAAAGCTGTCATTGTTCAAGGGATTCAAGAGGATATGATGGCAGGATTTCTTGAACAAAATGAGCGCGTGCGCAAGGCGACCTTTAAAGGAAGAATGTTCTCAGGAATTCTTTTCCCTGTCATGAATGGGATGAGCCTGGTTAATACAGCCATCGTCATCTTTGCTGGTTCAGCTGTACTTTTGAATGATAAGTCTATTGAAACAAGTACAGCCCTAGGTTTGATTGTGATGTTTGCCCAATTTTCTCAGCAGTACTACCAGCCTATTATTCAAGTTGCAGCTAGTTGGGGAAGTCTTCAGTTGGCCTTTACAGGTGCTGAACGGATTCAGGAAATGTTTGACGCAGAGGAAGAAATTAGACCTGAAAAGGCTCCAATCTTCACTCAGTTGCAAGAAGGTGTTGAAATTAGTCATATTGATTTTTCATACTTGCCTGATAAACCTATTTTGAAAGATGTCAGCATTTCTGCCCCTAAAGGCCAGATGACAGCAGTTGTTGGTCCGACTGGGTCAGGAAAAACCACTATTATGAACCTCATCAATCGCTTCTATGATGTTGATGCTGGTGGGATTTATTTTGATGGTAAAGACATTCGTGACTATGATTTAGATAGTCTTAGAAGCAAGGTGGGAATTGTCTTGCAGGATTCGGTCTTGTTTAGTGGAACGATTCGAGATAATATCCGTTTCGGTGTGCCAGATGCTAGTCAGGAAATGGTTGAGGCAGCAGCCAAGGCAACCCACATTCACGACTATATCGAAAGCTTACCTGATAAGTACGATACTCTTATAGATGATGACCAGAGCATCTTCTCAACAGGGCAAAAACAATTGATTTCTATCGCTCGAACCCTGATGACAGATCCAGAAGTTCTCATTCTCGATGAAGCAACTTCAAACGTAGATACGGTGACAGAAAGTAAGATTCAGCATGCCATGGAGGCGGTTGTAGCAGGCAGAACTAGTTTCGTCATTGCCCACCGTTTGAAGACCATCCTCAATGCAGACCAGATTATTGTCCTTAAAGATGGAGAAGTCATTGAACGCGGTAATCACCATGAACTCTTGAAACTAGGTGGCTTCTACTCAGAACTCTATCACAATCAATTTGTTTTCGAATAAGAAAGAAGTTGTCCTATGTGGGCAGCTTTTTCTTGTCCATAAAAAATATTTATCACATTCTTAAAAAAAACATATTAGACGAAAGTCATTTTGAGTGATATGATAGGACTATCGTTATACTCAATGAAAATCAAAGAGCAAACTAGGAAGCTAGCCGTAGGTTGCTCAAAGCACTGCNNGTCAGTAACATATATACGGTAAGGCGACGCTGACGTGGTTTGAAGAGATTTTCGAAGAGTGTTAATATTCGAAAGGAGAAGCATCATGGCTAGAACGGTTGTAGGAGTTGCTGCAAATCTATGTCCCGTAGACGCAGAAGGAAAAAACATTCATTCATCTGTATCTTGTAGATTCGCAGAGAGCATTCGTCAAGTCGGTGGTCTCCCTTTAGTCATTCCTGTTGGTGATGAGTCAGTTGTACGCGATTATGTGGAAATGATTGACAAATTGATTTTGACAGGCGGTCAAAATGTCCATCCTCAGTTTTATGGAGAGAAAAAGACCATCGAGAGTGATGATTACAATCTAGTCCGTGATGAGTTTGAACTGGCCCTCTTGAAAGAAGCGCTTCGTCAGAATAAACCAATTATGGCAATCTGTCGCGGTGTTCAACTTGTCAATGTTGCCTTTGGTGGAACCCTCAATCAAGAAATCGAAGGTCACTGGCAAGGCCTACCTTTCGGAACATCTCACTCTATTGAGACAGTAGAAGGAAGTGTGGTGGCCAAGCTATTTGGGAAAGACAGTCAGGTCAATTCGGTCCATCGTCAGAGTATTAAAGAATTGGCACCTAATTTCCGTGTAACTGCTATTGATCCGAGAGATCAAACCATCGAAGCGATTGAGTCTATCGATGAGCACCGCATTATTGGTTTGCAGTGGCATCCAGAGTTTCTGGTCAATGAAGAAGATGGCAATTTAGAATTATTTGAGTATTTATTGAATGAACTGTAACGACTGGAACATCTAGTCGTTCTTTCTTTTATTTTTTCAAAATTTTTGGAATGTGGGATTTTTACGCAAACGTTTGAATTCTGATAAAAATTGGAGAAATTCGACAAAAAAACTTGAAAAAAACGAAGGTAAGCGTTATGATAGAAAAGAAGAAATATTGGAGGAATAACATGTCACATATTAAATTTGATTATTCAAAAGTTTTAGACAAATTTGTTGCACCACATGAAGTGGAATACATGCAATCACAAGTAACAGCAGCAGATGAATTGATCCGTAAAGGAACTGGTGCTGGTAGCGACTTCTTGGGATGGTTGGACCTTCCTGAAAACTACGACCGCGAAGAATTTGACCGCATCTTGAAAGCTGCTGAGCAAATCAAGTCAGACAGCGATGTTTTGGTTGTGATCGGTATCGGTGGATCTTACCTTGGTGCTAAAGCAGCAATCGATTTCTTGAACCACCACTTCGCAAACTTGCAAACAAAAGAAGAGCGCAAGGCTCCACAAATCCTTTACGCAGGAAACTCAATCTCATCTACTTACCTTGCTGAGTTGGTAGAGTATGTTGCAGACAAAGACTTCTCAGTAAACGTGATTTCTAAATCAGGGACAACAACTGAACCAGCGATTGCTTTCCGTGTCTTCAAAGAACTCTTGGTTAAGAAGTACGGTCAAGAAGAAGCAAACAAACGTATCTATGCAACAACTGACCGCCAAAAAGGTGCTGTTAAAGTTGAAGCAGATGCTAACGGCTGGGAAACATTTGTTGTTCCAGATGACATCGGTGGACGCTTCTCAGTATTGACAGCAGTTGGTTTGCTTCCAATCGCAGCATCAGGAGCTGACATCAAAGCCCTTATGGAAGGTGCGAACGCAGCTCGCAAAGACTACACTTCAGACAAAATCTCTGAAAACGAAGCTTACCAATACGCAGCAGTTCGTAACATCCTTTACCGTAAAGGCTATGCAACTGAAATCTTGGTAAACTATGAGCCATCACTTCAATACTTCTCAGAATGGTGGAAACAATTGGCTGGTGAGTCAGAAGGAAAAGATCAAAAAGGTATCTACCCAACTTCAGCCAACTTCTCAACTGACTTGCACTCACTTGGTCAATTTATCCAAGAAGGAACTCGTATCATGTTTGAAACAGTTGTTCGTGTTGACAAACCTCGTAAAAACGTGATTATCCCTACTTTGGAAGAAGACCTTGACGGACTTGGTTACCTTCAAGGAAAAGACGTTGACTTTGTAAACAAAAAAGCGACTGATGGTGTTCTTCTTGCCCACACAGATGGTGATGTACCAAACATGTACGTGACTCTTCCAGAGCAAGACGCTTTCACTCTTGGTTACACTATCTACTTCTTCGAATTGGCTATCGCTCTTTCAGGTTATTTGAATGCTATCAACCCATTTGACCAACCAGGTGTTGAAGCTTACAAACGTAACATGTTTGCCCTTCTTGGAAAACCAGGATTTGAAGAATTGAGCAAAGAACTTAACGCACGTCTATAATAGAAGAAAAGAGTGGTTTGTCCACTCTTTTTACTCTCTTTATCCATAGAAATTGGACTCAGCCAAGACTTGTGATATAATATAGAGAGCAAAAAGGCAGACGCCTAGAGACTTTATAGGAGAAACTATGTCAAAAGATATCCGCGTACGTTACGCACCAAGTCCAACAGGACTACTACACATCGGGAATGCCCGTACAGCATTGTTTAACTACTTGTATGCACGCCATCATGGTGGAACATTTATCATTCGTATCGAAGATACTGACCGTAAACGACATGTCGAAGATGGTGAACGTTCACAGCTTGAAAACCTTCGCTGGTTAGGCATGGATTGGGATGAAAGCCCAGAAACACATGAAAATTACCGCCAGTCTGAGCGTTTGGACTTGTATCAAAAATTCATCGACCAACTGTTAGCTGAAGGAAAAGCCTACAAATCTTATGTTACAGAAGAAGAGTTGGCAGCTGAACGCGAACGCCAAGAAGCAGCTGGCGAAACACCACGCTACATCAATGAATACCTTGGTATGAGTGAAGAAGAAAAAGCAGCTTACATCGCAGAACGTGAAGCAGCAGGGATCATCCCAACTGTCCGTTTGGCTGTCAATGAGTCAGGTATCTACAAGTGGCATGATATGGTCAAAGGTGATATCGAATTTGAAGGCGGCAATATCGGTGGTGACTGGGTTATCCAAAAGAAAGACGGTTACCCAACATACAACTTTGCCGTTGTCATCGATGACCATGATATGCAAATCTCCCATGTTATCCGTGGAGACGACCATATTGCTAACACACCAAAACAGCTTATGGTTTATGAAGCACTTGGTTGGGAAGCTCCAGAGTTTGGTCACATGACCTTGATTATCAACTCTGAAACTGGGAAAAAATTGTCTAAACGTGACACCAACACCCTTCAGTTTATCGAAGACTACCGTAAAAAAGGCTATTTACCAGAAGCAGTCTTTAACTTTATTGCTCTTCTTGGTTGGAACCCAGGTGGAGAAGATGAAATCTTCTCTCGTGAAGAATTGATTAAACTTTTCGATGAAAACCGCCTCAGCAAGTCTCCAGCAGCCTTTGATCAGAAGAAACTCGACTGGATGAGCAATGATTATATCAAGAATGCAGACCTAGAAACTATCTTTGAAATGGCAAAACCATTCTTAGAGGAAGCAGGTCGATTGACTGACAAGGCTGAAAAATTAGTTGAGCTCTATAAGCCACAAATGAAATCAGTTGATGAAATTATTCCATTGACAGATCTGTTCTTCTCAGATTTCCCAGAATTGACCGAAGCAGAGCGCGAAGTCATGGCAGGTGAAACAGTCCCAACAGTTCTTGAAGCCTTCAAAGCAAAACTTGAAGCGATGACAGATGATGAATTTGTAACAGAGAATATCTTCCCACAAATTAAAGCAGTCCAAAAAGAAACAGGTATTAAAGGGAAAAATCTTTTCATGCCTATTCGTATCGCTGTTTCAGGTGAAATGCATGGACCAGAATTGCCAGATACGATCTTCTTGTTAGGTCGTGAAAAATCAATCCAGCATATCGAAAACATGCTAAAAGAAATCTCTAAATAAGAAGGATGTAATAATGGACATCTGGGAAAAGATGTACGAAGAAGCACAGAAACTATACAATCCACATGAAGTATCAGACTTTGTTTATGCCAATCATGTTGTAGCTGCAGTAGAAGCAGAAGATGGACAAATATTTACAGGATTCTGTATGGAGGGAACCTGTGGTGTTTTCCATCTCTGCGCAGAACGGGCGGCACTCTTCAATATGTACCAATTTTCAGGACAAACTAAGGTTAAAAAAGTATTAGCCTTTCGAGACAAACCACCTTATGGTGGAAGTTCAGGAATGCCCTGTGGAGCTTGCAGAGAATTCCTTTTAGAGTTGAACGCTGAAAATAAAGATGCAGAAGTCATGATGGACTATGATACAAGAAAAACAGTTAAAGTCGCAGAACTAATCCCCTATTGGTGGGGAGAAGAACGTGCTTCTAAGTTTAATGAACAATAGAAGAGTCAGTATAATTCTGGCTCTTTTTACTATAATTTGAAAAAGTTGATTTGAAAAAAAGGTAAATTCCCAAACTAAGTTCCACCGCTAATCCAAGTGGAAGTTAATCTGATAAAAATTGTAAAAACCAGTGGAAATCCATGTCAGGGTAAGTTCCACTGGTTTTACTAATGCTTGATTTTATTGCTTTTGTAGCCAAAATGAATCGAAAAAAAGAGCGCACAAAATCCCCTCATCTGAAAGCGTTTCAGATTAAGTTCCGCTATGGTGGAAGTTAGTGTGAGACGTTACCAAAGTCGAAAAAAATTAAAAAAAGTTTAAAAAAGGTGTTGACAAAGTCTGAAAAAGCCTGTATAATAGTAAGAGTTGAAAATAACAACTCTGGTCCGTTGGTCAAGGGGTTAAGACACCGCCTTTTCACGGCGGTAACACGGGTTCGAATCCCGTACGGACTATGGGTATGTTGCGGTTGAAACACTTGATGAAAAAAAGATTAAAAAAGTTTCAAAAAAGTGTTGACAAGCGAAAGCGACTGTGATATACTAATATAGTTGTCGCTTGAGAGAAATGAGTGACAAAGACCTTTGAAAACTGAACAAGACGAACCAATGTGCAGGGCACTACAACTGAAGTTGTAGTACTGAACAATGAAAAAACAATAAATCTGTCAGTGACAGAAATGAGTGAGAACTCAAACTTTTAATGAGAGTTTGATCCTGGCTCAGGACGAACGCTGGCGGCGTGCCTAATACATGCAAGTAGAACGCTGAAGGAGGAGCTTGCTTCTCTGGATGAGTTGCGAACGGGTGAGTAACGCGTAGGTAACCTGCCTGGTAGCGGGGGATAACTATTGGAAACGATAGCTAATACCGCATAAGAGTAGATGTTGCATGACATTTGCTTAAAAGGTGCAAATGCATCACTACCAGATGGA
>NZ_VMLI01000022.1:0-18398 GCF_013276625.1 Streptococcus sp. 9903
TTAGTTTGGGAATTTACCAGTTGGGACAAAGCTATGGCTACCTACTCTATCGAACAGAAACAAACTGGGATGCAGAAGAAGAAAGACTTCGTATCATTGATGGTCGAGATAGGGCCCAGCTGTATGTCGATGGTCAGTGGGTTAAAACCCAATATCAGACAGAGATTGGGGAAGATATTTTCTATCAAGGTGAAAAGAAAGCGTTATCTAGGATTGATATATTGATAGAAAATATGGGGCGTGTCAACTATGGGCATAAGTTCTTAGCGGATACGCAACGTAAGGGAATTCGGACAGGGGTTTGTAAGGATTTGCATTTCTTACTAAACTGGAAACACTATCCACTCCCACTAGACAATCCTGAGAAAATTGATTTTTCAAAAGGATGGACTCAAGGACAACCAGCCTTTTATGCTTATGACTTTACAGTCCAAGAGCCAAAAGATACTTACCTAGACTTGTCTGAGTTTGGTAAGGGAGTTGCCTTTGTCAATGGGCAGAATCTAGGACGTTTTTGGAACGTCGGCCCAACACTCTCGCTTTATATTCCTCATAGCTATCTCAAGGAAGGTGCCAACCGCATCATCATCTTTGAAACAGAGGGCCAATATAAAGAAGAGATTCATTTAACTCGTAAACCTACACTAAAACACATAAAGGGGGAAAACTTATGACAATTGTAGGATGCCGTATCGATGGACGTTTGATCCACGGACAAGTAGCCAATCTTTGGGCTGGGAAACTAAATGTTTCACGTATTATGGTTGTAGATAACGAAGTTGTCAACAATGACGTTGAAAAGAGTGGTTTGAAACTTGCGACACCACCAGGTGTAAAATTGAGTATTTTGCCAGTTGAGAAAGCCGCAGCCAATATTCTTGCTGGTAAATACGATAGCCAACGTCTCTTTATCGTGGCTCGTAAGCCAGACCGCTTCCTTGGTTTGGTAGAAGCAGGTGTACCACTTGAAACCCTTAATGTTGGGAATATGTCTCAAACACCAGAAACTCGTTCTATTACACGTTCTATCAACGTAGTGGACAAGGATGTGGAAGACTTCCGCAAACTAGCAGAAAAAGGTGTTAAACTTACTGCTCAAATGGTTCCAAATGATCCAATTTCAGACTTTTTGAGCTTATTAAAATAGGAAAAAATTTTTTAGGAGGTCATTGTTATGATACAATGGTGGCAAATTTTACTTCTCACTTTGTACTCAGCTTATCAAATCTGTGATGAGTTGACGATCGTTTCATCTGCAGGTTCTCCTGTATTTGCTGGTTTCATTACTGGTTTAATCATGGGAGATGTGACTACTGGTTTGCTTATCGGTGGTAACTTGCAACTGTTCGTTCTTGGGGTTGGTACCTTCGGTGGTGCTTCTCGTATCGACGCAACTTCTGGTGCGGTTCTTGCGACAGCCTTCTCTGTTTCACAAGGAATTGATGCACCGCTTGCAATTACTACAATCGCTGTACCAGTAGCAGCTCTCTTGACTTACTTCGACGTTCTTGGACGTATGACTACTACCTTCTTCGCTCACCGTGTGGATGCTGCAATCGAACGCTATGACTATAAAGGTATTGAACGCAACTACTTACTTGGTGCGATTCCGTGGGCTCTATCTCGTGCCCTTCCAGTCTTCTTTGCCCTTGCTTTTGGTGGTGAATTTGTACAAGGCGTAGTAGACTTCGTTACAGAATACCAATGGGTTGCAGATGGTTTGACACTTGCAGGACGTATGCTTCCAGGTCTTGGATTTGCAATCTTGCTTCGTTACCTTCCAGTTAAACGTAACCTTCACTACCTTGCTATGGGATTTGGTTTGACAGCTATGTTGACTGTTCTTTACTCATATGTAACAGGTCTTGGTGGCGCTGTTGCTGGTATCGTAGGTACTCTTCCTGCTGAAGTTGCTGAAAAAATTGGTTTCGTGAACAACTTCAAAGGTTTGTCTATGATTGGTATCTCTATCGTAGGTATCTTCCTTGCAGTGCTTCACTTCAAAAATAGCCAAAAAGTAGCTGTAGCAGCACCTTCTACACCATCAGAAAGTGGGGAAATCGAAGATGACGAATTCTAATTACAAACTAACAAAAGAAGATTTTAATCAAATCAACAAACGTAGCTTGTTTACTTTCCAATTAGGTTGGAACTACGAACGTATGCAAGCTTCTGGTTACCTTTACATGATCTTGCCTCAATTGCGTAAAATGTATGGTGATGGAACTCCTGAATTGAAAGAAATGATGAAAGTTCATACTCAATTCTTCAATACTTCACCATTCTTCCATACCATTATCGCTGGTTTTGACCTTGCCATGGAAGAAAAAGATGGTGTAGGTTCAAAAGACGCCGTTAACGGTATCAAGACAGGTTTGATGGGACCATTCGCTCCTCTTGGGGATACAATCTTTGGTTCACTTGTACCTGCTATCATGGGGTCAGTCGCAGCAACTATGGCTATCGCTGGTCAACCTTGGGGTATCTTCCTTTGGATTGCAGTTGCAGTAGCGTATGACATCTTCCGTTGGAAACAGTTGGAATTTGCCTACAAAGAAGGGGTTAACCTTATCAACAACATGCAAAGTACTTTGACAGCTTTGATTGACGCTGCATCTGTACTTGGTGTCTTCATGATGGGTGCTCTTGTAGCAACAGTGATTAACTTTGAAATTTCTTACAAGTTGCCAATCGGTGAAAAGATGATTGATTTCCAAGACATCTTGAACCAAATCTTCCCACGTTTGCTTCCAGCAATCTTTACTGCCTTTATCTTCTGGTTGCTTGGTAAGAAAGGTATGAACTCTACTAAAGCTATCGGTATTATTATCGTACTTGCTTTGGTTCTTTCTGCCCTTGGTCACTTTGCACTTGGAATGTAATTTTTATGGCGAAATCATTGATTTTGGTGAGCCATGGTCGCTTCTGTGAAGAGCTTAAAGGTAGTACGGAAATGATTATGGGCCCACAAGACAACATTCATACAGTAGCTCTTCTTCCAGAAGATGGGCCAGAAGACTTTACTGCAAAATTCGAAGCTGCTATTGAAGGATTGGATGATTTCCTAGTCTTTGCGGATCTTCTCGGTGGGACACCTTGTAACGTGGTAAGCCGTTTGATTATGGAAGGTCGTGACATCGAACTTTACGCAGGGATGAATCTTCCAATGGTGATTGAATTTATCAATGCGAGCCTTACAGGCGCAGATGCGGACTATAAGAACCGTGCTGCAGAAAGCATTGTGAAAGTTAATGACCTGTTAGCGGGCTTCGATGATGACGAAGATGAATAAGATGTGACAACGTGAACATCGTCAGAACAACTTATATAGAATATACATGGGAATGGGGCTTACTCCCATTCCCATATTTGATAGAAAAAGAGGAACTCAATGCTACATTATACAAAAGAAGACTTGATCGAATTGGGTGCAGAAATCACTACACGTGAAATCTACCAACAGCCTGACGTATGGAAAGAAGCTTTTGAATCTTATCAAGCAAAAGGTGAAGAAATTGCAGCCTTCCTACAAGGGATTGCTGATAAACATGACTATATCAAGGTTATTTTGACAGGTGCTGGGACTTCTGCTTATGTGGGAGATACCTTGGTGCCTTACTTTAAGGAAGTCTATGACGAACGCAAATGGAATTTCAATGCTATTGCGACCACAGATATTGTTGCCAATCCAGAAACTTATTTGAAAAAAGATGTGGCAACTGTCCTAGTATCTTTTGCTCGCAGCGGAAATTCACCTGAAAGTGTGGCGACTGTTGATTTGGCCAAGGCCTTGGTGGATGAGCTTTACCAAGTGACGATTACGTGTGCAACGGACGGTAAATTGGCTCTTCAAGCCCACGGTGATGACCGTAATCTCTTGCTCTTGCAACCAGCTGCTTCTAATGACGCTGGATTTGCTATGACCTCTAGCTTTACGTCTATGATGTTGACAGCTCTCTTGGTCTTTGATCCTACAGAATTTGCTGTGAAAGCTGAACGTTTTGAAGTTGTATCTAGTCTTGCCCGTAAAATCCTAGACAATCCAGAAGATGTCAAAGAACTTGTTGACCTAGACTTTAACCGTGTCATCTACCTTGGTGCAGGTCCTTTCTTTGGACTTGCTCATGAAGCTCAGCTCAAGATTTTGGAATTGACAGCTGGCCAAGTGGCGACCATGTATGAAAGTCCAGTTGGCTTCCGTCACGGTCCAAAATCTCTGATCAACGAAGATACAGTTGTCTTGGTCTTTGGGACAACGACAGACTACACTCGTAAGTACGACTTGGACTTGGTTCGTGAGGTTGCTGGTGACCAGATTGCTCGTCGTGTTGTGCTTTTGAGTGATCAAGCCTTTGGTCTTGAAAATGTCAAAGAAGTGGCCCTTGGTTGTGGCGGTGTCTTGAATGATATTTACCGTGTCTTCCCTTACATCGTTTATGCTCAACTCTTTGCCCTATTGACTTCACTTAAGGTCGAAAATAAACCAGATACACCGTCTCCTACTGGTACAGTAAACCGTGTGGTACAAGGTGTTATCATCCACGAATATCAAAAGTAAGACAGTGTTTATGAATTCTTGATAAAGGAGTTTGTAAATCATACAAGTAAACCATAGATTGTCAATTCGCTTTCTATGGTTTGTTTGATTGAGAGAAATAGTAAAAGGAGAACAGAATGAAAGCATACACAGAGCGTGTGTTTGGAAATGTTGAGGGACAAGATGTCTTGGCCTATCGATTTGAGACGGACGGTGGTTACCAGCTTGAGGTCATGACTTATGGTGCGACCATCTTGCGCTATGTTACACCTGATAAGGCTGGAAATTTTGCCAACGTTATCTTGGGATTTGATGACTTTGATAGCTATGTAGGCAATAGTCCCAAGCATGGAGCTAGTGTGGGTCCCGTGGCAGGTCGTATCGCAGGTGCAATCTTTGAGCTTAATGGCAAGACCTATGACCTTGAAGTCAACAATGCTAGCAACTGTAACCACAGTGGTTCAACTGGTTGGGATTCCAGCTTGTTTGAAGTTGAAGAAGTAAGCGACCATGGCTTGACCTTCTACACAGAGCGCACAGATGGGACAGGAGGATTTCCTGGCAATCTTAAAATCTGGATTAGCTACAACTTGGAAGAAACTGGTGCCTATGAAATCAGCTACAAGGTAACAACAGATCAGGATACGCTGGTCAATCCAACCAACCACAGCTATTTCAACTTGTCTGGTGATTTCACGCAGACCATTGACCGCCATGTCTTCCAACTAAACACAGAGGGCATTTATCCAATTGCTCCCGACGGTGTTCCAGCCAAAACTCCAGATGCCAATCGTGATGTGGTCAAACACATCTACAATGGTGCCTTGTTGAAGGATATCTTTGCAGAAGAAGATGAGCAAATCCAGCTGGTATCTGGTTTGGATCATCCATTTGCCCTTCCTGCAGGTCATGATAATGCTGGTTTCCTTTATGACCAAAACTCAGGTCGCTTCCTGCTCTTCAAGACAGAGGCTCCTTGCTTTGTAGTCTACACAGCAAACTTTGTGGATGAGAGTGTCATCATAAGAGGTCAGCCAATGGTACAGCACAATGGGATTGCCCTTGAAGCGCAAGCTTTACCAGATGCCATTCACAGTAACCTCAAAGACCAAGTCATTCTCAAAGCCGGTCAAATCTTTACAAGTAAGACACGTTATGAGCTTGTTGTGAAATAAAAGAATCATTGCGCCTACTTTTGGGATTTAGGAATAGGTAAGCAGAGACAAATAGTAGGAAAATATGATATAATTAAACGTTGAAAGGTATCTGTTAAGATAATATTCAAACTACAATAAGGAGTAAGAAAGAAAATGAAGAAAATTGTATTTGCTAGCGCCTTAGCCTTGACCTTGGCAGGAGCAGTTTTGACAAATGATGTTTTTGCGAATGACAGACTGGTTGCAACACAATCTACTGATGGTAATGTATTGACCTCAGAGGTGCTAAAACCTTCTAGTGGCAATGTTTTGGTTGGAATCAAAGGAGAATTTGTGGCTCCTCATCAACAATCTATTTTGGATGCCATTAATGCTATTCGTAAAGAAGCAGCGGACGAAGGTTTGGTAGATAAGTATGTCCCTGTCAAATGGTCAGTTGACCATGAGAAAACGGCTTTTGTACGCGCTGCTGAGGTATCCGTTGCGCTGAAGGCTGAACGTCTTTCCAGTAAAAACAACTGGACTGCCTTTCCAGCTGGTAATAGCCTAAGTGGAGAAGCTTTAGATTTGAATCCTGAAGGATTTCTAAAAGCCATTGAAAATTGGCATGCTGAAAAGGCGCAATATGTGGCGAAAAAGAAAGATAAAACATCAAAAGAATTTTCATCTTATTATGAGAACTTGATTAACCCTAAATTTACCCATGTGGGTCTTGCTGCTTTTAAAAATGCAGCTAGTCCTCAGAAGGCAGCAACGGTTGCTCTGGCTCTAGGAACTACGACTTCTTCGGAGGAATTGGCTGGTGGATATGGTTCTGCTGTTCAGTACACAGAAGTGACTGCCTCAAACCTTTCAACAGTTAAAAGTAAAGCCATAGTTGTAGAAACACCGCTGAAAGATTTCAGAAAATCCACGTCTGATCAGTCTGGCTGGGTGCAGTCTAATGGCAAGTGGTATTTTTATGAGTCTG
Source organism: Streptococcus sp. 9903 (assembly GCF_013276625.1). Lineage (NCBI taxonomy): Bacteria > Bacillati > Bacillota > Bacilli > Lactobacillales > Streptococcaceae > Streptococcus > Streptococcus sp. 9903. The sequence continues at coordinate 6,665 of NZ_VMLI01000022.1, forward strand.
GTGATGTGAAGACAGGCTGGTTGAAAACAGGTGGTCAATGGTACTACTTGAATGACCTAGGTGTCATGCAGACTGGATTTGTAGAAGTTGACGGATCGGTGTATTATCTAAGTAACTCAGGCGCTATGTTTACAGGCTGGGGAACAGATGGTAGCAGATGGTTCTACTTTGATGGCTCAGGAGCTATGAAAACAGGCTGGTACAAGGAAAATGGTACCTGGTATTACCTTGATGAAGAAGGGATCATGAAGACGGGTTGGTTTAAAGTAGGTCAACACTGGTACTATGCCTACGGTTCTGGAGCTTTGGCAGTGAGCACAACAACACCAGATGGTTACCGTGTAAATGGTAATGGTGAATGGGTAAGCTAGGATGAACATGCTGACTGAGAGGTAAGTTATCCGTCTCACTAGCAACAAGAATGAACGATAAGAAAGAGGTTGATGGCGAACATTGACCTCTTTTTTGGAGTGTCTCGAGTCAGTTGCTACTTACTGAAAATAAGAACGAGTCATCATCCATCGCAAATATGCAAGACTATTCCTAATTCAGAAATCAACCTTTTGATATATGGTAATGTGAGTTTTATCTGCAATCGAAAAGCAAATACACACCTTGTCTTTGAAGTCAAGTGAGTATAAAAGAGAAACTCTAAGGGAGAGAATGTAAAGAAATACAAAAGTTTTCAAAACGATTTTCATAAAAACTTTGATAAAACAAATAAAATTCCGAACAAAAATGTAACAAAAATTTAATATAAAACACTTGACAAAGATTTGTGGGGGGGGGTATACTTAATATAAGTATAGTCTAAAAATGATTATCAGAAAAGAGGTAAATTTAGATGAATAAGAAAAAAATGATTTTAACAAGTCTAGCCAGTGTCGCTATCTTAGGAGCTGGTTTTGTTGCGTCTCCACCAGTAACTGTGAAAGCGGAGGTGGCATCTACAGCATCTGCTTCATCTACCGTAGAACAGGCAAAGAGCAAGGTTGCTGAGGCAGAAAAAAATGTGGCCGAAGCTCAGAAAAATTACGATGAAGCTCAGAAAAAAGCCGAAGAAAAGGCAAATGCCGTTCGAAAAATAGATGAAGAACGGCAAATAATTAATGGAGAGCTGCAGAAAGCTTATCTTGAACTAAGACAAGCACAAGAAGAAAAAAATAAATATCCAAACCAACCGGAATACACTAAAAAATTTAATGAAGCGAATAAAAAAGTAGATGAAACAACAACAAAACAGAAAGCTAAGGATGAAGAATATACAAAAAAATGTATGAGTCTATTCCTGAAGTCACTCCTCTGTTGAAAGAATTAAATATCGAAAAAAACAAACTCGAAGTTGCCAAGCGACAACTTGAGGCGGCTGAAAAGGCTGAGAAAGAAGCCGAAGTAGCTGCTCAAAAAGAATTCTTATCTAATTTTGATAAAGCTTTAGAAACTACAGTTAAAGAATTAGAAGAAGATTTAAAAAATGCAAAAAATGATCCAGAATTAGAAAAACAAATTCAAGGGTTTATTGATGAATTAAAAAAACGAGCTGCAGATAAGAAGGCTGATTATGAAAAACGCTTCAAAGAAGGTCTAACTGCAGAAGACGCTGAAAAAGAAATAGAAGAAAAAGCTAAAGAAGAGGAAGTTGCAGAAGAAAAAGAAGCTAAGGAAGAAGCAGCTGCCCAAAAAGAATTTTTAGCTAATTACGATAAAGCTTTAGAAGCTACAATTAAAGAGCTAGAAAAAGCTGATACGAAAAATAATCCAGAACTAGAAGCACAAAAACAAAAAACGATTGAAGCATTAAAGAAAGAAGCAGCTGAAACGAGAGCTAAAATTGTAGAAGGTTTCAAAAATGGATTAACTGCTGAAGATGCTGAAGAAGCAATAGATGAAGCTAATAAAAAAGCTGCAGAAGAAGATAAAGCTAAAGAAAAACCAGCTCCAGCTCCTCAACCAGAGAAAACAGACGATCAAAGAGCTGAGGAAGACTATGCTCGTAAATCGGAAGAAGCATATAACCGCTTGATTCAACAGCAACCGCCAAAAACTGAAACTCCAGCACAACCTTCTGTTCCTGCAAGACCATCTAATCCGACATATGTCCCTTCATACTCATCATATGTTCCATCATACAGCTCATATTCTGTAGTAAAACCAGCACAACCAGCCACTCCAAAAACAGGTTGGAAACAAGAAAACGGTATGTGGTACTTCTACAATACTGATGGTTCAATGGCGAAAGGATGGCTACAAGACAACGGTTCATGGTACTACCTCAACGCTAGTGGTGCTATGGTAACAGGTTGGCTCCAAAACAATGGCTCATGGTACTACCTCAACGCTAATGGTGCTATGGCGACAGGATGGCTCCAATACAATGGTTCATGGTACTACCTCAACGCTAACGGCGCTATGGCAACAGGTTGGGCTAAAGTCAACGGTTCATGGTACTACCTAAATGCTAACGGTTCAATGGCAACAGGTTGGCTTAAAGATGGAGGTACTTGGTACTATCTTGAAGCGTCAGGTGCTATGAAAGCAAGCCAATGGTTCAAAGTATCAGATAAATGGTACTATGTCAATGGCTCAGGTGCCCTTGCAGTCAACACAACTGTAGATGGCTATAGAGTCAATGCCAATGGTGAATGGGTAAACTAAACCTAATATAACTAGTTAATACTGACTTCCTGTAAGAACTCTTTAAAGTATTCCCTACAAATACCATATCCTTTCAGTAGATAATATACTCTTGTAGGAAGTTTAGATTAAAAAATAACTCTGTAATCTCTAGCCTGATCTATGGCGCTAGAGACTACGGAGTTTTTTGATTGGTAAAGAATGGCGGCACTCAAGAGACTCTTAGTTTGCTATTTGATTTGAAAATTACAAATTCTTTCTCTTCTTGGCATTCTTGGTCAGGGAAACCTGGTAAGTATCCTGTTCTTTAGTGAGGTAATTGATGACTTGAAAATCATCGGTTTGAGCCTTGAAATCCACTTCGTAGACAGTGGTGACTTGTTCTCCATCATTGCTGGTATCAATCGAGATGAGGTCTAACTCAGTACAGAATTGTGCCAGTCCAGATTGGATAGTTTGAAGTTTCTCTTCTTGGTTCGCAATTGTGATGGTTAATAGTCTGCGACGTTGGTGGTTGCTCTTGCTTTGTTGTTTCTCTAAAAGAAGCCATACCGTTAAGATAAAGATAGTGAAGAGAACAGCTAAGGTTAGGTAGCCTGTCCCTGCCGCCAGCCCGATAATCATGGCAAGAAAGATAGCAATTAGTTCCCGTGAGCCACTGGTGGCTGAACGGAAACGAATAAGGCTAAAGGTTCCTGCAACGGCGATAGAGGTTCCTAAGCTGCCATTTACCAGAAAGATGACCAAGGTCATCAAGCAGGGGAGTAGGGTCAAACTAACAGCAAATTCCCGTGTATAGAGGGTACGGTGTTTGTAGGCCCATGTCAGCGCCAAACCTAAGAACAGGCTGACTAAGAGAGCTAGAAAGAGCTGGATAGGATTGGCAGTAGCAGTTGTGTCGTTGAAGATAGAGTTGAAAAGATTAGACATAAGTAGTACCTACACTTTCTGTGCTTGGTCGTGGGCTATAGTCCAGCCCCTGAGACTTGTGGTAGGCGCAGCTGTATTTTGAAAATTTCTGCTCTACCAGTCCATATTGGTCGAGAATATCTTGTAGCCATTGGGGTTTTCTACCTGGAGCTTTAATTTCCATGATGACAATGTCCTCGTTTAGTAGAGGGAAACCGTCCTTTCCTGAAAATAAACTGACATTCTCATCACGATAGGTTAGATTTTGGTCAATGGTGACACGAATTTTATTGTAGGGAAATCCGCTAATTTCTTTCTTTTCCTTGAGAGAAAAGCGGTCGTAGTAAATATACATACGAGGGATGATGGCTTGCTGATATTCCTCTTGGAGTTGCTGAATTTTTTCAATCATCATTTGGTCCTTGATGCTGCTATCCAGCTGTCCTTTGGTCATAAACTGGGTGATAGACTGGGGAGTCGACAAGAGACGATATTTTCTCCCGACACCAGTCCTGTCCTTGGATTTGATTTCTAAAAATACCTGACTATCAGGCTGGACTTGACTGAGATAGGTTCGCATCCGAATCTTTTCTTTGCGCTTAGTACCTTGGCTATCCTCTTGAATCATACCAAATTGTTCTGTATCAAAGTAGATATTAGAAATGGTAGATGTTGGATAATCATCTTCTACGAGGTATGTTTTTAAGTCTTCTATTAAATCAGCCAAGTCAGTCTTGGCAACGACATATTTGGTTTCAATTCGTTTAAAGCTTGTTTCAATTGGTTTCATAAATCCTGTCTCCTTTATCAAACTGTTTCAGCACTCTATCTGATTAGAAGATAGGTGTGTCTGGGCAAGTTGAACTTGCTTGTAATTAGTCTATGGAATTTTCCTAAAACTTTTGTTAAAGATAACTTAACTGAAACTGGACTTAAGAAAACTTTCAGAAAAAGTTCAGATTTTTTTCAGATTTTCCCTGTAAACTAAGCCCAAGCTAAATGAAAGCGAGGAAAAAGGTATGAAATCAAAAAAATGGACTCTAATCTTAACCAGTTTAACAGCTTTGACCTTGATGACAGCTTGTGGGCAGTCAACGACTAAGTCAAGTACAACTGCGGCGGCAGATACTACTGCCATCACAACTTCAACTAAAAACAGTCAATCTTCTTATTTTACAGAAAAGGACTACGATACATCTTATGATGAAAATACAGCCTCTAAGATTGAATTGTCAGGCTCATCTGCAAGTGTATCTGGAGACGGTGTGACAGTTTCTGGCTCAACAGTGACTATCTCAAAAGTAGGTACCTATGTCATTTCTGGTCAGTCTGACGGAGTGCAAATTAAAATTGCAGCTGATAAGTCTGATGATGTGAAACTTGTTCTAAAAGGTGCGACCATGACCAATACAGATGCGGCTATTTCGGCTACAAGCGCTGGTCATGTCTACTTGACTCTGGCAGAGGGAACGACAAATAGCCTGTCCGACTCAAGCTCTAACAGTGATGAAAAGGCAAATGCCGCTCTCTTTTCTAAGGTTGATTTGACCATCAATGGCTCAGGAGTTCTCAATATAGATGGCAAGAAAAGCAATGCTATCAAGGCTAACGACACCCTCCACATCACAGGTGGAACTTTTAACATTACATCGGTAGGCGATGCCTTTAATGTCAATGATGAACTTAACATCACTGGTACGACCATGACCATCGATGCCAAGGAAGATGGTGTCAAAGTTGACAATGATGACGATATGACTGTTGGAAATATGTATTTGGCGAACAATACCATAACAGTCGCAGCAGGAGATGATGGCATTCACGCTTCTGGAAATCTAGTGATTGATAGTGGTACTTACACAGTCAAGAATGCGACTGAAGGAATTGAAGGGAAATCCATTACGATCAATGGTGGAGATATAAATGTCTATGCGACAGATGATGGGGTCAATGCAGCCAATAAAAATGCCCAGCAAAGTGACATTTACTTTACTATGACAGGTGGAAATCTAACTGTAGAAGTCGGTCAAGGAGATACAGACCCAATTGACTCAAACGGGAATATCACGGTTACCGGTGGAACCATTAAATTGATAGGGCAATCAGGCTTTGACTTTGATGGAACAGCAACCTACACAGGTGGGGATATTTACATCAACGGCGAAAAACAAACTGATATTGTCAATTCTATGCCTGGAGGTGGAGGTCCGAATGGAGGTCCTCAAGGTGGCGGTCCAGCCCCTGGCGGACGAGGATAAACAAAAACGAGGCTGGGCAAGAAGTCTTTGAAATCAGAAAAACGCATAGTATCAGGTCTTGAGAAACCTTGGCACTATGTGTTTTATTGTGGGGAGATTTACTTCATTTTCTCCTGAAGTTGACTTTTTGCCCAACATCGTTTTGTCCTGCTATTTGAGTTGTTCGACTTGACTCCAAGTAAAAAAGGAGTATAATGATGTAATAAATAAAGTTACAATAAAAGAGCAAAGGAGAAATAGATGACCTACGCATACAATAGTAAGATTTATTTGGCAGAGGCAGTTTTAAATGTAAAGGATTTGGCAAGTCAGACTGCCTTCTATCATCAGATTCTAGGATTGGAAATCCTTTCTCAGACAGAATCTGAAAGTATCTTAGGAGCTGGTGGAAAGGCTTTGGTTCATTTACTGAAAACAGACAGGCTAGAGGAGGTGCAAGATCACTATGGTCTCTATCACCTAGCTATCCTTTTACCAAGTCGTGAGGATTTGGCAAATCTATTTAAGCATATAGCAGAGCTGCAAATTCAGCTAGTCGGTGGGGCGGATCATGGCTACAGTGAAGCAATCTATCTGGAAGATTTAGAAGGGAATGGGATTGAAATTTATCGGGATAAGCCTGTAGAGGACTGGGATATTCGTGAGGATGGGCGCATTGTCGGAGTGACCGAAGCCTTATCTGCTCAAGAAATATATGAGATGGGACGTAAAGTAGAACCTTTTGAGATAGCCTCTACTACGCGCATGGGGCATATCCATCTTTCTGTCAAGGATAGTCAAGGATCTAGCCAGTTTTATCAAAAGATTTTAGGATTAGAGGATAAATTTAGTCTGCCTAGCGCTAGTTGGATTGCATCTGGGGATTATCATCATCATTTAGCGGTCAACGAGTGGGGAGGAAAAAGGCTAGCCAGACGTGAACAAGGTTTACCCGGCTTGGCCTACTATGTCATTGAAGTCGCAAGCAAAGAAGAACTTCTAGCAATTGCCGAAAGAGGACAGGAAGTTGAGGCGCCTATCAAGTGGCTGACATCGAGCCAGTTGGAAATCATAGACCCAGATGGAATTGTGTCCCGTATTCGTTTAGCAAGATAGGCAAGATGTGTTGAAAATCAAAGCATAAACTGTAGGAAGTACTCCTTATCCTAGTCAGATATGTAGAAATTTTGATATGATAGTAGGGAATAAGGAGAAGAATACAATGACTAGCGAATACCAAAAAATGATAGCAGGAGAGTTTTACTGTCCATCAAACCCAGAATTGCGCGCCTTGGCTCAGGTTTCTCGCCAAAAACAGGCTGCCTTTAACAAGGAAGAAGACCCCTTAAAGGGAGCTGAAATCATTAAGGCTTGGTTTGGCTCGACTGGGAAAAATCTTTATGTCAATCCACGCCTAGTGGTCGATTATGGAGTCAATATCCATCTAGGGGAAAATTTTTATTCTAACTGGAACTTGACCATGCTGGATGTTTGTCCGATTCGTATTGGAGACAATGCCATGATTGGTCCCAACTGTCAGTTCCTGACTCCACTTCATCCGCTGGATCCACATGAGCGTAATTCAGGTATTGAGTACGGTAAGCCTATCACAATCGGAGACAATTTCTGGGCTGGTGGTGGCGTCATTGTCCTGCCTGGAGTCACACTTGGAAATAATGTCGTCGCAGGAGCAGGGGCAGTGATTACCAAGTCCTTTGGGGACAATGTTGTATTAGCTGGCAACCCTGCGCGCGTGATTAAGGAAATACCTGTGGAATAGAAGTAAAAAAGGAATAGCGGGTGTTGTTTCTTTTCTGTCATTCCCTAGTTCTTCTATAATGGAGAAAAAGGGAGTGGAGATAAAAACTTCTTCTATATTTTTTACCCAACCCACATTTACCTACTCTATATCTTAGCAAGTCTGCTTCATTGATCAATTTTAAAGCATCTCGTAATTGGGATGTTTTTTGATACAAGAAGTATTAGTGTAGGATAGAGTTTTTGTGGATGACTAGATGATGTCAATGATTTTTCTATTTATTTTCAGTCAGAGATGGTACAATAGCAAGATTGCAAACACTAGACTGCGCAGGCAGGAGGTGATCTTATGTGCTTATTTCATCGAACTTGTCTTGCTACCTATTCTTGCTGGTACACTAGCGAATGTCTTATCGGAGTGGCTTATCCGATTTGTAGCAAGCAAATGCGACAAGAAAAAGAAATAGCCTGAGCGCCTTGAGCAAGCGCAAAAAAACACCACTGGCGGCAACCGGTGGTGTTTTCTTATGTGCTTATTTCATCGAACTTTTAAGCAAGTCCATTGTACCATTAAAAAGAGTCTCTGTCAAAAATATTGTTATTGTATTGTTTTTATTCTCAGTGCATCAGCCTCTTTCTTGACACTTTGTCAGTTTTTGATACAATAGTACAAAATTAGAGGAGGTGGGTTATGATTCAGAAACATGCGATTCCCATTTTAGAGTTTGATGATAATCCTCAGGCAGTCATCATGCCCAATCACGAGGGGCTGGACTTGCACTTGCCCAAGAAATGTGTCTATGCATTTTTAGGTGAAGAGATTGACCGCTATGCGAGGGAAGTAGGGGCCAACTGTGTCGGTGAATTTATTTCTGCCACCAAGACCTATCCAGTCTATGTCATCAACTATAAGGGTGAGGAGGTCTGTCTGGCTCAGGCTCCTGTCGGTTCAGCTCCAGCATCCCAGTTTATGGATTGGTTGATTGGCTATGGTGTGGAGCAGATTATATCTACAGGTACCTGTGGTGTGCTGGCTGATATAGAAGAAAATGCCTTTCTAGTCCCTGTTCGCGCTCTGCGAGATGAAGGAGCCAGTTACCACTATGTGGCACCTTCTCGTTATATGGAAATGCAGCCAGAGGCTATTGCTGCTATTGAGCAAGTTTTGGAAACCAGAGAGATTCCCTATGAAGAAGTCATGACCTGGACGACAGACGGTTTTTACCGAGAAACGGCTGAAAAGGTAGCTTATCGCAAGGAGGAGGGCTGTGCTGTTGTGGAGATGGAGTGTTCTGCTCTTGCGGCAGTAGCTCAATTGCGTGGGGTTCTCTGGGGTGAATTGTTGTTCACAGCAGATTCCCTAGCTGACTTGGACCAGTACGATAGTCGTGATTGGGGCTCGCAAGCTTTTGATAAGGCGCTAGAACTGAGTTTAGCAAGTGTTCACCTCCTTTAGTTGTGCTGACAAAAGGTCTGTTTTATCATAAAATGTCTAGCTCATGCTTTTCAAAAATATGTTTAAACGAGGTCATCTTCCTCTTTTTGGACGCATGTTGAGATTGGGAAAAATCTTTAAAATCAGAAAAACGCATCATATCAGGTGATGAAAACTTTGATACTATGCGTTTTTATTGTGGTAATATGAAATAAAATCTCAACAAATTGATTAGGTAAGTTACATCAATTTCTAGTAATGTTTGAGAAGCTGTAGCCTACTATTTCAGATTCAAAATGGTGTGTTTCATTTTCTCCTGAAAAGTATATAGAGTAGCTGGCGTTAAAAGCTCCTGTCTTGCTTTTTTGACTTACAGTCATATTATCATGAACTCTTGAACGAGGCTTGTTCTTGCCTAAGCTATCAATAAAAAGGTGGCATTTTTTAGGCTTGGTGTTAGTAGATTTTGCCTTATCCTATCTAAGTCATTTCGAACTTTTTATGGTACAATGGAAACATGTTATTCAAATTATCTAAGGAAAAAATAGAGCTAGGCTTATCTCGTTTATCGCCAGCCCGTCGTATTTTTTTGAGTTTTGCCTTGGTCATTTTACTAGGCTCTCTTCTTTTGAGCTTGCCTTTTGTGCAAGTGACTAGCTCTCAAGCGACTTATTTTGATCATCTTTTTACAACTGTATCTATGGTCTGTGTGACAGGACTTTTTACCCAGCCTGTCGCTGACACCTACAATATTTGGGGTCAGCTCATTTGTATGTTCTTGATTCAGATTGGTGGTCTGGGGCTCATGACCTTTATTGGAGTTTTCTATATCCAGAGCAAGCAAAAGCTTAGTCTTCGTAGCCGTGCAACTATTCAGGATAGTTTTAGTTATGGAGAGACTCGATCTTTGAGAAAGTTTGTCTATTCTATTTTTCTCACGACTTTTTTGGTTGAGGGTTTAGGAGCTTTATTCCTCAGTTTTCGTTTTGTTCCTCAACTTGGCTGGGGGCGCGGTCTCTTTAGTGCTATTTTTCTAGCTATATCCGCCTTCTGTAATGCAGGTTTTGATAATTTTGGAAGTACGAGCTTGATTGCTTTTCAGACTGATCCCTTGGTCAATCTGGTCATCGCAGGCTTGATTATCACAGGTGGTCTTGGATTTATGGTCTGGTTTGACCTTGCTACGCATATAGGGAAAAAGAAAAAAGGGCGCCTGCATTTTCACACCAAACTGGTTTTATTACTGACGGTGGGGCTACTAGCTTTTGGGACGGTGAGCAGTCTGGCTCTTGAATGGAACAATGAAGGGACGATTGGCAATCTCCCTGTTGCAGATAAGGTCTTGGTCAGCTTTTTCCAAACTGTCAGCATGAGAACGGCTGGTTTTGGGACAATTGATTACAGCATGGCTCGTCCTGTTACCTTATTGATTTATATCTTGCAGATGTTTCTAGGTGGGGCTCCAGGAGGAACAGCTGGGGGGCTCAAGATTACCACATTTTTTGTCCTCTTGGTCTTTGCGCGAAGTGAGCTTTTGGGCTTGCCTCATGCCAATGTTGCGAGACGAACGATTGCGCCACGAACGGTTCAAAAATCCTTTAGTGTCTTTATTATCTTTTTGATGACCTTCTTGCTGGGCTTGATTTTACTAGGGATCACAGCCAAGGGAAATCCTCCCTTTATCCACCTCATATTTGAAACCATTTCTGCTCTTGGGACAGTCGGAGTGACGGCAAATTTAACTCCAGATTTAGGGAAATTAGCTCTAAGTGTGATTATGGTTCTCATGTTTATCGGACGAATTGGTCCCTTGACCCTGCTGGTCAGTCTAGCAGATTACCATCCAGAAAAGAAAGATATGATTCATTATATGAAAGCAGATATTAGTATTGGTTAAGAAAGGAAAGAGCATGTCAGATCGTACGATTGGAATTTTAGGCTTGGGAATTTTTGGGAGCAGTGTCCTAGCTGCCCTAGCCAAGCAGGATATGAATATTATCGCTATTGATGACCACGCAGAGCGCATCAATCAGTTTGAGCCAGTTTTGGCGCGTGGAGTGATTGGTGACATCACAGACGAAGAGTTATTGAGATCAGCAGGAATTGATACCTGCGATACCGTTGTAGTCGCGACAGGTGAAAATCTGGAGTCGAGTGTGCTTGCGGTTATGCACTGTAAGAGTTTGGGGGTACCGACTGTTATTGCCAAGGTCAAAAGTCATACAGCTAAGAAAGTGCTAGAAAAGATTGGAGCTGACTCGGTGATTTCGCCAGAGTATGAAATGGGGCAGTCCCTAGCACAGACCATTCTTTTCCATAATAGTGTTGATGTCTTTCAGTTGGATAAAAATGTCTCTATTGTGGAGATGAAGATTCCTCAGTCTTGGGCAGGTCAAAGTTTGAGTGAATTAGACCTCCGTGGCAAATACAATCTGAATATTTTGGGTTTCCGAGAGCAGGAAAATTCCCCATTGGATGTTGAATTTGGACCAGATGACCTTTTGAAGGCAGATACCTATATTTTGGCAGTCATCAACAACCAGTATTTGGATACCCTAGCAGCATTGAATTCGTAAAAGAGGGAGCTTCCCTCTTTTTTGATGCCCAATATGGCAAAGAGAGACAGAAGCCTTGTATTCTAGTAAAAGTTCTTCAAAGGCTGGACTTTATGGTAGAATAGAAAGAAGTGACAAGAGAGAGTAATACTCAATGAAAATCAAAGAGCAAACTAGGAAACTAGCCACAGGCTGCTCAAAACACT
>NZ_VMLI01000022.1:18421-27363 GCF_013276625.1 Streptococcus sp. 9903
CATATATACGGCAAGGCGACGTTGACGCGGTTTGAAGAGATTTTCGAAGAGTATAAGAAAAAATCAGTCCCCTAAAGGAGCAGATTATGAAGTTATTGTCTATCGCCATCCCTAGCTATAATGCCGCTGCCTATCTTCATTACTGTGTGGAGTCGCTAGTGATTGGTGGTGAGCAAGTTGAGATTTTGATTATCAATGATGGGTCTCAGGACCGGACTCAGGAAATCGCTGAGCGTTTAGCCATCAAGTATCCTAACATCGTTAGAGCCATCTATCAGGAAAATAAGGGCCATGGCGGTGCGGTCAATCGTGGCTTGGCAGAGGCTTCTGGGCGCTATTTTAAAGTAGTTGACAGTGATGACTGGGTGGATCCTCGTGCTTACCTGAAAATTCTTGAAACCTTGCAGGAACTTGAGAGCAAGGGTCAAGAGGTTGACGCCTTTGTGACTAATTTTGTCTATGAAAAGGAAGGTCAGTCTCGTAAGAAGAGTATGAGTTACGAGTCAGTCTTGCCTGTCCAGCAGATTTTTGGCTGGGACCAGGTCGGAAATTTCTCCAAAGTCCAGTATATCATGATGCACTCGCTGATTTACCGGACAGATTTGTTGCGAGCGATCCAGTTCCAACTGCCTGAGCATACTTTTTATGTCGATAATCTTTTTGTCTTTACACCCCTCCAGCAGGTCAAGACCATGTACTATCTGCCTGTCGATTTCTATCGATATTTGATTGGGCGTGAGGACCAGTCTGTCAATGAGCAAGTGATGATTAAGCGCATTGACCAGCAACTGAAAGTCAATCGACTCTTGGTAGACCAGCTTGATTTATCCCAAGTGAGCCACCCCAAAATGCGAGAATATCTGCTGAATCATATTGAAATCACGACGGTGATTTCCAGTGCCCTGCTCAACCGAGCTGGAACAGCAGAGCATCTTGCCAAAAAACGGGAGCTGTGGACCTATATTCAGCAGGAAAATCCAGAGGTCTTTCAGGCTATTCGCAAGACCATGCTCAGCCGTTTGACCAAACATTCTGTCTTGCCAGCTCGCAAACTGTCCAATGTTGTCTATCAAATCACCAAATCTGTTTATGGATTTAATTGATATAAGTATTTTATAAGAGGGATTTAAGAAAAATTTTAACTTTTTCTTAGTCCTTTTTAATTTTAGGAGATTATACTAGAGTCATCAAATAAAGAAAAACTCTAAGGAGAATCCTATGAAATTCAATCCAAATCAAAGATATACTCGTTGGTCTATTCGCCGTCTTAGTGTCGGTGTTGCCTCAGTTGTTGTGGCTAGTGGCTTCTTTGTCCTAGTTGGTCAACCAAGTTCTGTACGTGCCGATGGGCTCAATCCAACCCCTGCTCAAGTCTTACCTGAAGGGGAATCGGTAACGAAAGAGGGTGACTTAGCAGAAACTCAGGGAGACACCGTTCTTGCTGAAGCGAAACCTGAGGCCGTTGCTGGAAATACGAATTCACTTTCTACACCTACAGAAGGAACTGAAGTGAGCGAGGAAACAAGCCCTTCTCGTCTGGATACACTTTTTGAAAAAGGTGAAGAAGCTCAAGAAAATCCAGAGCTAACAGATGTCTTAAAAGAAGCTGTAGATACAGATGATGTGGCAGGGACACAAGCAACTCCAGAAGATATTGAAAAAGCTGTCGATGAGGATGTTAAAGACAGTATTGATGTCCCAGCGGGCTACCTAGAACAAGCCAAAGTTCCCGATCCTTTCTTGGCTGGTGTAAACAAACCGCTTAAATATGAACTTTTCGCAGGCGATGGTATGTTGACTCGTCTCTTACTCAAAGCATCTGACAAGGCTCCATGGTCAGATAATGGTAAGGATAAAAATGAAAAAATTCCACCAGTGAAAAATTTACCTGATGGCAAGTATTACTATCAAGTATCTTTGAATGGTAACACTACAGGTAAGCAAGATCAGGATTTATTAGATACACTTCGTACTAATGGTACAAATACCTATGAAGCTACCCTGACTGTCTATGAAGCAGCCGGAGATAAACCTGATTTGACTAAGGTTGTCAAGACACGTAATGTCAATATTACTTTGAACGGTCTTGTAACAAAAAGCGATGTCAAATCTGCAGTTGAGAACAACGTTAAAGACAGTATTGATGTTCCAGCAGCCTACCTAGAACAAGCCAAGGGTGAAGGTCCATTCACAGCCGGTGTAAACCAAGTAATTCCTTATGAACTCTTCGCAGGTGATGGTATGTTGACTCGTCTCTTGCTCAAAGCTTCTGATAAGGCTCCATGGTCAGATAATGGTACAGCTAAAAATCCTGCTTTATCTCCATTAGGAGAAAATGTGAAAACAAAAGGTCAATATTTCTATGAAGTAGACTTAAATGGCAATACTGTTGGTAAACAAGGTCAAGATTTAATTGATCAGCTTCGTGCTAATGGTACTCAAACTTATAAAGCTACTGTTAAAGTTTACGGAAATAAAGACGGTAAAGCTGACTTGACTAATCTAGTTGCTACTAAAGATGTAGACATCAACATCAATGGATTAGTTGCTAAAGAAACTGTCGAAAAAGCTGTTAAAGATAACGTTAAAGACAGTATCGATGTTCCTGCTGCTTATCTTGAAAAAGCTGAAGGAAAAGGTCCTTTCACTGCCGGTGTAAACCAAGTAATTCCTTATGAATTCTTCGCTGGTGATGGTATGTTGACTCGTCTATTACTAAAAGCTTCTGATAAGGCTCCATGGTCTGATAATGGTGTAGCTAAAAATCCTGCTTTATCTCCATTAGGAGAAAATGTGAAAACAAAAGGTCAATACTTCTATGAAGTAGACTTAAATGGCAATACTGTTGGTAAACAAGGTCAAGCTTTAATTGATCAACTTCGCGCTAATGGTACTCAAACTTATAAAGCTACTGTTAAAGTTTACGGAAATAAAGACGGTAAAGCTGACTTGACTAATCTAGTTGCTACTAAAAATGTAGACATCAACATCAATGGATTAGTTGCTAAAGAAACTGTCGAAAAAGCTGTTAAAGATAACGTTAAAGACAGTATCGATGTTCCAGCAGCTTATCTTGAAAAAGCTGAAGGTGAAGGTCCATTCACAGCCGGTGTTAACCATGTGATTCCATACGAACTCTTCGCAGGTGATGGCATGTTGACTCGTCTCTTGCTCAAAGCATCTGACAAGGCTCCATGGTCAGATAACGGCGACGCTAAAAATCCAGCCCTATCTCCACTAGGTGAAAATGTGAACACTAAAGGTCAATATTTCTATGAAGTAGACTTAAATGGCAATACTGTTGGTAAACAAGGTCAAGATTTAATTGATCAGCTTCGTGCTAATGGTACTCAAACTTATAAAGCTACTGTTAAAGTTTATGGCAACAAAGACGGTAAAGCTGATTTGACAAATGTCGTAGCAACTAAACAAGTTACTATTAAGATAAATGTTAAAGAAACATCAGACACAGCAAATGGTTCATTCTCACCTTCTAACTCTGGTTCTGGCGTGACTCCGATGAATCACAGTCATGCTACAGGTGCGACTCATCAAACAGCTGCTGACCATAAGGACATGATGGCACCAGCCAAAGAGACTGATAAAGCAATGCCAGCAAATGACCAAATGGAAAAATCAGGTATGAAGACTGAGACTCCAGCTCCAGGTACTACAGATAGCATGCCTGCTGACACCATGACAAGCTCTACCAATACGATGGCAGGCGAAAACATGGCTGCTTCTGCTAACAAGATGGCTGATACGATGATGTCAGACAAGATGATGTCAGATGATAAAGCTATGCTACCAAATACTGGTGAAGCTCAAACATCAATGGCAAGTATTGGTTTCCTTGGGCTTGCGCTTGCAGGTTTACTCGGTGGTCTAGGTTTGAAAAACAAAAAAGAAGAAAACTAATCAGCTAAGGAAATAAATGATGGATAGTGGGCTGACTAAGGCTAGTTTACCAACTCAATCAGCTATCAGGACTTTCTTTCAATAGCAGATTAAAATCATCGTAAAACAATAAAAATAGTGTTATACTTAAAGCAGTATAGCACTGTTTTTATCAAAGGAGAGACAGATGGGAAAGACAATTTTACTCGTCGATGACGAGGTAGAAATCACAGATATTCATCAGAGATACTTAATTCAGGCAGGTTATCAGGTCTTGGTAGCCCATGATGGACTGGAAGCGCTAGAGCTGTTCAAGAAAAAACCGATTGATTTGATTATCACAGATGTCATGATGCCTCGGATGGATGGTTATGATTTAATCGGTGAGGTTCAATACTTATCACCAGAGCAGCCTTTCCTATTTATTACTGCTAAGACCAGTGAACAGGACAAGATTTACGGCCTGAGCTTGGGAGCAGATGATTTTATTGCTAAGCCCTTTAGCCCTCGTGAGCTGGTTTTGCGGGTCCATAATATTTTGCGCCGCCTTCATCGTGGGGGCGAAACAGAGCTGATTTCCCTTGGCAATCTGAAAATGAATCATAGTAGTCATGAAGTTCAAATAGGAGAAGAAATGCTGGATTTGACTGTTAAATCATTTGAATTGTTGTGGATTTTAGCTAGCAATCCAGAGCGAGTTTTCTCCAAGACAGACCTCTATGAAAAGGTCTGGCAAGAAGACTATGTGGATGATACCAATACCTTGAATGTGCATATCCATGCTCTTCGACAGGAGTTGGCAAAATATAGTAGTGACCAAACGCCCACTATTAAGACAGTTTGGGGGTTGGGATATAAGATAGAGAAACCGAGAGGACAAACATGAAACTAAAAAGTTATATTTTGGTTGGATATATTATTTCAACCCTCTTAACCATTTTGGTTGTTTTTTGGGCTGTTCAAAAAATGCTGATTGAGAAAAGTGAGATTTACTTTTTGCTTGGGATGACCATCGTTGCCAGCCTTGTCGGTGCTGGTATTAGTCTCTTTCTCCTGTCGCCGGTATTTACGTCGTTGGGCAAACTCAAGGAACATGCCAAGCGGGTAGCGGACAAGGATTTTCCTTCAAATTTGGAGGTTCAAGGCCCTTTAGAATTTCAACAATTAGGCCAAGCTTTTAATGAAATGTCCCATGATTTGCAGGCAAGCTTTGATTCCTTGGAAGAAAGCGAACGAGAAAAGGGCTTGATGATTGCCCAGTTGTCGCATGATATTAAGACTCCTATCACTTCGATCCAAGCGACGGTAGAAGGGATTTTGGATGGGGTTATCAAGGAGTCGGAGCAAGCTCATTATCTAGCAACCATTGGACGCCAGACGGAAAGGCTCAATAAACTGGTTGAGGAGTTGAATTTTTTGACTCTAAACACAGCCAGAAATCAGGCGGATATGACCAGTAAAGATAGTATTTTTCTGGATCAGCTCTTGATTGAGTGCATGAGTGAATTTCAGTTCTTGATTGAGCAGGAGAGAAGAGATGTCCACTTGCAGGTAATCCCAGAGTCTGCCCGGATTGAGGGAGATTATGCCAAGCTTTCTCGTATCTTGGTGAATCTGGTCAATAACGCTTTTAAATACTCTGCTCCAGGAACCAAGCTGGAAGTGGTGGCTAAGCTGGAAAAGAACCAGCTTTCAATCAGTGTGACCGATGAGGGACAGGGGATTGCCCCAGAGGATTTGGAGAATATTTTCAAACGCCTTTATCGTGTAGAAACTTCGCGTAACATGAAAACAGGTGGTCATGGCTTAGGACTTGCGATTGCGCGTGAATTGGCCCATCAATTGGGTGGAGAAATTACAGTCAGCAGCCAGTACGGTCTAGGAAGCACCTTTACCCTCCTTCTCAATCTCTCTGGCAATGAAAATAAAGCCTAAAACCCCTTTACAAATCCAGCCATTCATGGTAAAATGAATTTTGTGTGAAATATCAGCAGGAAAGCATGAAGCTCGTCAACAGGTGTCTTATGATAAGTAACCTTGGCTGTTTAGGCGAAGGGCATCTGCACGAATCAGGGCTTTCTAAGTGACTATTTCCACCGAAATATTATTTATATCAGGAGGACATTCACATGTCACGTTATACAGGACCATCTTGGAAACAAGCTCGTCGCCTTGGCCTTTCACTTACAGGTACAGGTAAAGAATTGGCACGTCGTAACTACGTACCAGGACAACACGGACCAAACAACCGTTCTAAATTGTCAGAATACGGTTTGCAATTGGCTGAAAAACAAAAACTTCGTTTCACTTACGGTGTAGGTGAAAAACAATTCCGTAACTTGTTCGTACAAGCTACAAAAATCAAAGGCGGAATCCTAGGTTTCAACTTCATGCTTCTTTTGGAACGTCGTTTGGATAACGTTGTTTACCGTCTTGGTCTTGCGACTACTCGTCGTCAAGCTCGTCAATTCGTAAACCACGGTCACATCCTTGTTGACGGAAAACGCGTTGATATCCCATCATACCGCGTAACTCCAGGTCAAGTGATCTCAGTTCGTGAAAAATCATTGAAAGTTCCAGCTATCCTTGAAGCAGTAGAAGCTACTCTTGGACGTCCAGCATTCGTATCATTCGACGCTGAAAAATTGGAAGGTTCATTGACTCGCTTGCCAGAACGCGACGAAATCAACCCAGAAATCAACGAAGCCCTTGTCGTTGAATTCTACAACAAAATGTTGTAATATTTTATTGAATCAGATAGGCTTTGGAGCCTTGATATTAAGCACTTTGGGGCGCTTTCCCTTAGTGCTTTTTTACATTTTAGAATAGCTTTTAAGCATCCAGCTATAAGTAGCTATACGTAACTAGACCTGTATAGTTTAAAGTGATATAATAGTCTAAAGGAGGTACTACCATGAATGTTTTAGAAAAAAACACACAGGTAAACTTTAAGACTAACAGAGACTTATTAGAGAAGGCTAAAGCTATTATCACATCGCAAAATCTTGATATGACAGCCAGTTTTAACTTGTTTTTAGAACACATTGTAGAAAATAAAGCCTTGCCATTTGAAACTCAAGTAGATAAAGAAAGAGAAGAACTTCTATCAGGGTTGCGTGCTGAAATTGCCCGTAGCTTTGACGATTTAGAACATGGAAGAACTTACAACCTTGATGAAGTGAGGGCTAACCTTGGAATTTAACGAGAACGCATATAGCCTCATTATATCCGAAACGGTGCAAGAACAGCTAAGAGGTATTAAAGACTATATCTCAGCTAACTATTTTTCAGAGCAGGCAGGAGCAAACACAGTTAAGAATATTCTTTATGGTTTGGAGCGTCTTGAAGTCTTCCCAGAAGCAGGATTTGATGATGACGAAAGAGTAGGATGTATTATATACCCACCTCACAAAACCAGATGCATCATTTTAGGCGATTACCTAGCCTTCTATCATATTTTAGAGGACAGAAAATCTGTCTTTGTATCAGATATTATTCATAGCAAACAGGACTACATCCGCTTGTTCAAGAAAAAATAGCGCCTACATGTGAAGGCGTTTTTGTTTGGAAATGATATAACATAGTGAAACGAAATAAAAATAGGACAAATCAATCAGGACAATCAAATCAATTTCTATACTCTTCGAAAATCTCTTCAAACCACGTCAGCTTCACCTAGCCGTACTCAAGTACAGCCTACGGCTAGCTTCCTAGTTTGCTCTTTGATTTTCATTGAGTATTAGAAGTCCAAATGTACTATTCTAGTTTCAATCTACTATATTTTGGCCCCCTCACTTTAAGGAAGGGAGGTGTTGCCGATGTTAGAAACTTTACTCATAGTGTTTCTAGCTCTGTTACTTATTAACGTGTTATCTGAGCTTTTCAAGTTATGGCTTAAGAAACGTAAGAAGTAATGGTTAACCCTTTAAGAGGGTAGCAAAAAAGCCCCATCGGTGGCACGGTGGGGCTTTTTAGTTACATATGCTGTAACTTTACTCATATTGTAAGTTCATTCTAACATATAACACCCAATATTTCAAGTTTTTATTTTGATATTCCTCAGAAGTCATTCCGCAATCTTATAACGCTGAATCCTGTTGTTTGAGTCCGCTTCACTGAAATTAGTACACGCGCTGCCAATTTCCATTTTGCACATCATGTATAATATAGGTAAACAATGATGACATTGGTTAAGTAGAGTCCTAAAATTACCTGATTCAAATCAGTTTTACAAAAAAGATTGTAGGATAAGTAAAGTTTGAATTGAAATATAAGGTAGTTAACAAAAAGAAAAAACGCTTGAGCAGCGTTTTTCTTCTGTATTGATTCGTATTGAATGCTTACTTAACCTCTGTAAACACAACGTGTTTGCGAAGTTTTGGTGAGTATTTCTTCAATTGAAGACGGTCTGGAGTGTTACGTTTGTTTTTAGAAGTAAGGTACAAGCGTTCACCAGATTCTTTGTGTTCAAGTGTAATATTTACGCGCATGGTATCTCCCTTCTATTATTCAGCTGATGCAGCTTTAGCGATTTTACGTCCTTTGTAGTATCCTTTAAGTGATACACGGTGAGAACGTGAGTAATCTCCAGTAGTTTCGTCAAAGTTTACAGATGGAGCTGTTACTTTGTAGTGTGTACGACGTTTGTTTTTCTTCGCTTTTGAAGTGCGACGTGCAGGTACTGCCATTTTGATTTCTCCTTTAGGTATTTATATTCGATTCAATCTACTGATTTTCATCAACCATACTAGGATAACACATTTTTTTTGTAAAGTAAAGTTACTTGACAAAAAAAGATGAAAAAATTCTCCTGTGCTAACTTCTCAAAGTAACTTCCACTCGCCTAACCGAAGTGGAAATTAGTCTAAAACGGATTTTTATGGTGGAATTAAGTGTGAGACGTTTGAATTAGAAATGAGGTCTACTATGACAAAACATAAACACCTTACCCTTTCAGACCGTAATGATATCCAATTAGGTTTAGAGCGCGGTGAAACATTCAAAGCTATTGGACAATCCATTCTAAAAGACCCAACTACTGTTTC
>NZ_VMLI01000023.1:0-39419 GCF_013276625.1 Streptococcus sp. 9903
TTTAGGACATCCATTACAGACAAAGGTAGCTTTGTCTAGTAAAGGACAAGGAAGGTTATGGCCTGTAGACTCTCGGACTTGTCTGTTTCGTTTGACCTCTTTGGAAACAGTAGTTGGGTCTTTTAGAATGGATTGTCCAATAGCTTTGAATGTTTCACCGCGCTCTAAACCTAATTGGATATCATTACGGTCTGAAAGGGTAAGGTGTTTATGTTTTGTCATAGTAGACCTCATTTCTAATTCAAACGTCTCACACTTAATTCCACCATAAAAATCCGTTTTAGACTAATTTCCACTTTGGTCAGGCAAGTGGAAGTTACTTTGAGAAGTTACATTTGTGAAAATGGCGGATAAAACTGAATTGAGTTAATGGTCTTGCTTGCGTTTTTTGTGATAAAATAGAAATAGATTACGTGTAAGATGAGTTAGGTGTAGGATTTCTTATCTCCACTAAAATTGTTATTAGACAAAGGTTTATAGTCTGTTGAAGTTAGAATAGTACACTGTAACTTCTAAAACAGTGCTAGAAAATGATTTGAATTTCCTAATCGATTTAGTCATATTTTAGTTCATTTTTCTATAAAACATAACAAGAATGTTATTGCTTTATATAGAGAGATTGATATAGAAAGGGGTGCAGTAAAGGTAGATATCTTCTTGTGCCTCTTTTGCCATATTAGAAAGGAGATTTTATGGTTCAGACAAAACAGCCAAATATTATTTTGATTGTTGTAGATCAAATGAGAGCAGACGCCTTATCCTTGAATAGTAAGGATAAGCTAGTTAGCACTCCAACATTAGATATGATGGCTAGTGTAGGTTATAATTTTGAAAATGCCTATTCTCCAGTTCCTTCTTGCGTTCCTGCTAGGGCAGCTTTATTGACTGGCTTAGACCAAGATAAAAGTGGACGTGTTGGTTATCAAGATGAGGTGCCTTGGAATTTTACTAATACTCTTCCAAAAGTCTTTAAAGATATGGGGTATCAGACAGAATGTATTGGTAAGATGCATGTTTTTCCTTCCAGACAGAGACTTGGGTTTGATCATGTCTTGCTTCACGATGGGTATCTACATGTTGATAGAAAGTATGACAAGGCTTATGGAAGTCAATTTGATTATGCTAGTGACTATCTAGCCTTTTTAAAGGGTAAAGTTGGTTATGATGTTGATTTGATTGATGACGGAATGGATTGTAATTCTTGGGAAGCTAGACCTTGGGATAAAGATGAGAAGTTACATCCAACAAACTGGGTTGTGAGTGAGTCCATTTCATTTTTACAAAGAAGAGATCCAACGGTTCCTTTTTTTCTCAAAATGTCTTTTGAAAAACCACATGCTCCATTAAATCCCCCAAAATATTATTTTGATATGTATATGGAACGCTTGCCTCAATTTCTCGATTTGCATATTGGGAATTGGGAAGTATTAGAAAAGCAAATTCCGTCTATTTATGCTTTAAGAGGGAAATTAAAGGAAGATGATCAGAGAAGAATGGTTGCTGCTTATTTGGGATTTATTACTCATATAGACCATCAAATTAGTCGCTTTTTGACTGCCCTAAAAGAATTTCGTCATGATAAAGATACGATTATCTGGTTTGTTTCGGATCATGGAGATCAGCTTGGTGAACATTATCTGTTTAGAAAGGGATATCCTTATCAAGGAAGTATCCACATTCCTTCGTTTATTTACGACCCGGCTGGATTGATAGCTGGTAATAGGGGAACA
This sequence comes from Streptococcus sp. 9903, assembly GCF_013276625.1. Taxonomy (NCBI): domain Bacteria; kingdom Bacillati; phylum Bacillota; class Bacilli; order Lactobacillales; family Streptococcaceae; genus Streptococcus; species Streptococcus sp. 9903. The sequence continues at coordinate 1,731 of NZ_VMLI01000023.1, forward strand.
ATCAAGCAATTAGTGAAAATCCAAGATATTTTTCCTTCACTCGTGGATTTGGCAGGAGGAACTACTACAGATGAACTAGATGGACGGAGTGTTAAGAATTTATTATTTGGACAGTACGAGGGGTGGCGAACAGAATTTCATGGTGAACATGCTTTAGGAAAAGATTCTAGTCAATATATCTTGACAGACCAGTGGAAATTTATCTGGTTTCCTGTTTTAAATCATTATCAGTTATTTGATATGAAAAAAGATCCGCATGAAATGAATGATTTGTATCCAAGTGAAAAATACCAACCTATTGTTCGTCAGATGAAGAAAAAATTAGTAGACTTTCTTAGATATAGAGAAGAAGGTTTTGTTGTGGATGAAGAGTTAGTTCCTGTTGAACTTTCTAAAATAACACCCACTCTAACGAAAACGGGGGATAGTCAATCATGAAAATGAAAAAAATCAAGGGTGGGACATTTATGATGGGAACAAATTCTGAGGAGGGATTTTTAGATGATTTTGAAGGTCCTCAAGTTGCTGTTAGTGTAAAGGATTTCTCCATTGCGGATACTCCAGTTACGAATCAAGAATTTGCTCAATTTGTGAAAGAAACAGGCTATAAAACACTAGCTGAGCGACAAGAGTGGTCTTTTGTTTTTATATTGTTCGTTCCAGAGGCAGAAAGGGAGGGATATCCTCATCCTGCTGGGGCTCCGTGGTGGTTACAAGTTCCGAACGCTTGCTGGAAACATCCCTACGGTGAGAACAGTAATCTAGTGGGTTTAGAAGACCATCCAGTAGTTCATGTTGCTTTAGAAGATGCATTGGCTTTCTGTAATTGGAGCGGAATGTCTTTACCGACTGAAGCACAGTGGGAATATGCTGCTAGAGGAGGAAAACAATCTGAATATCCTTGGGGAGACATTCTTTTAGAAGGTGGATATTATCATGCCAATACTTGGCAAGGAAGATTTCCTTATGAAAATACTGGCTTAGATGGATTTATAGGAACGGCTCCTGTCTATGAATTTTTACCTAATGATTTTGGTCTATATCAAATGATTGGGAATGTTTGGGAATGGTGTCGCAATCCGAGATATACCTTATTAGCTAGTTTTAATGAAGATGACTATGAGTTGCCAAAATATGGGATACAAGAGGAGGAGTATGCTATCAGAGGAGGTTCCTTTTTATGTCATTGTTCTTATTGTAATCGATACCGAGTAGCTGCTAGAAATGGATGTATTTCTACTTCCACTAGTAGCCATCTAGGTTTTAGATGTTTGAAAGAATAGGATGGACTTAAAAAGTGGTTGAGATTATTTATTTTCTAATCATTATAATAGCTAGTGGATTGGGTTCTATATCAGGCATGGGTGGTGGAATTATAATTAAGCCACTTATGGATAGTTTTGGATACCATTCGGTCAGTGATATTGCTTTTTATTCTAGTTTCTCTGTTTTTATAATGGCGATTATTTCAACAATCAAAAGATTTTCACAAAGTAAAGAGATAAAATGGAGATTGATTTTTACGGTATCCTTTTCTTCTGTTTTAGGAGGATTTCTAGGTCATCTTATTTTTCAAGTTTTGTTATCTCAATTATCAGTACGGCTAGTATTCATTGTTCAAATGATTTTACTATTTGTGATGCTACTTGTATCATTTGTTTTAGCAGATTTAAAAAAAACTTATCAATTTGATAAGATAGGATTCTATATGATTTGTGGTCTTCTATTGGGCTTGATTTCTAGTTTTTTAGGGATTGGTGGTGGCCCGCTCAATGTATCTTTATTGATGGTGTTTTTTTCTATTTCGATAAAAGAAGCAACGATGTATTCTCTTGCAATTATTTTCTTTTCCCAGTTGTCTCATTTGGCTACAATTGTTATGGTTACAGGTTTAAATCAGTATCATTTAGCACCTGTTCCAGTTATTTTTCTTGCTTCTATATGCGGAGGGGTATTGGGGACGGTTGTATCAAAAGTCTTACCTGAAAATTGGGTAAGATACTGTTTTAAAGGGATGTTATTCTTTGTCATGGGAATGACTTTATATAATTTATTTCATATTTTGTAAGGTCAGTGTGAAAATATTTAAATAGATTTCTTGTAAAAACTGGATTTAACGCCCTCCATTTGTCAAATTAAACTAGACAGTCTTACCAACTCAGAAAATACCTGATGAGGTGTTTGGTATCCAAGGGATTTAGGTGGGATGTGATTTCTTGAGGCTGGGAAAAAAGTCTTTAAAATTAAAAAACGCATAATATCAGGTGTTGAAAACTTTGATATTATGTGTTTTATTGTGGGAATATTTATTTCATTTTTCTGAAATTGAGTTTTTGCCCAGCCTAAAATTCTTGACTGACTTCGTTGAAATCTGTCTGCTTTGGCAAGTCATGACACCTTAAAAGTCTATTTGAATGTTCGTTGAGACACCGCTGTCTTGGACATCCTAGATTCGCAAAAAAGCTCTCACTATCGTGCTGATTGGAAATATCTTTCCATTTTGAAAACTCTTTTCCACAGTCAAATGTAATAGATTTAAAGAGGTTCACTAGAAATTGTGCTAGCCACCCTTGGATGGATTCTGCCACATATTTTGCCCTACGACTCTTGGTCTTCAAACTGACAATCAATTGACTATACCTGTTCGCTCACAAATAGGAGAGAACTTTTTACGAAAATCTAATGAATATGCCATAAGAACATTATACCGCAACGTGTACTATTTTTGGTTCATTTTACTATAGAAACTATTGAAGCACCTGTACGAAAATACATCATGAAAAAGCAGAGATAGGAAGAAACAAAGCCTTTTCCTATGGTAGGTAGATTCCTATATCTGAATATTGAAGGGATTTCAGAAAGCCGATTGGAGTGATTTTATTCATGATAGGAAAAAGGATCTGGACAAAAATGATTGAGAAATAGTTGCTAAAAAAACGTTTGCATGATACTATATATTGAAAGGAGGTGATAATATGGTAGAACAAAAAAAATCAATTACCATGAAAGATGTTGCTTTAGAAGCAGGAGTTAGTGTTGGAACAGTTTCACGTGTAATTAATAAAGAAAAAGGCATTAAAGAAGTAACCTTGAAAAAAGTGGAACAAGCAATTAAAACCTTGAATTACATTCCAGATTACTACGCTAGAGGAATGAAAAAAAATCGAACAGAAACGATTGCAATCATTGTACCAAGTATCTGGCATCCCTTTTTTTCAGAATTTACTATGCATGTGGAAAATGAAGTCTATAAGAGGAATAATAAATTACTCTTATGTTCTATAAATGGTACAAATAGAGAGCAAGACTACCTGGAGATGTTGCGTCATAATAAAGTTGATGGAGTGGTTGCTATTACCTATAGTCCAATTGAACATTACCTGTCGTCAGGAATTCCCTTTGTCAGTATTGACCGTACATACTCAGATATTGCCATTCCTTGTGTTTCATCAGATAATGATGCAGGTGGAAGAGAAGCAGCTAAACAATTAATTAGTAAAGGATGTCGGCATTTAGCCTTTGTGGGCGGACATAATACAACCATTAATGAAACTAAACGTCGTAGAATTTCATTTGAAAAGTATGTCCAAGAGCATAAAATACCTCTTAGTATTTTTGATTTGGATGAGACAGTTACTGACTATCATGGAAAGCTAGAGAGTTTCTTGGAAGAAAATCCTTCTATAGATGGAATTTTTACAATCAACGATTTTACAGCTTTGGATGTGACTGAAATTCTAGAAAAGAATGGCAAACGTATTCCTCATGATGTCCAAATTATTGGATACGATGGAATTAAAATGGCTGGAGATAGAGATTATCTACTTTCAACAATTGAGCAACCCCTGGAGGAAATGGCTAGAGAAGCTGTACGAATCCTATTTGATATCATCGAAGGAAAGGCTGTTAATTTGCAGACCATCCTACCAGTAAAATTTGTTGAAGGAAAAACAACAAAAAATGAAAATAAGTCTTGACAGAAAGCGCTATCAATGATAGAATAAATTCAGATAAAAAAGATTTATTTTTTTAGAACAAAAATGAAACGTTTCAAAAACAAAATAAATAGACAGCGCCAAGCGTTATCTTTTTAAAACAAAAAATGAAACGTTTCAAAAAAAGGAGGTTGCTATGAATAGCAAAGCGAAGCAAGTTTCTCTTTGGGAAAGAATCAAGAAACAAAAACTCTTGTTATTGATGACTGTCCCTGGTTTAGTTTTAACCTTTATCTTTAAATACATCCCTATGTATGGGGTTTTAATCGCATTTAAAGATTATAATCCCTTAAAAGGAATTTTAGGGAGTGATTGGATTGGTTTTTCTGAGTTTACAAAATTCATATCCTCTCCCAACTTTGGTATCTTGTTAGCCAATACTTTAAAATTAAGTATCTATGGTTTATTGCTTGGCTTTTTACCACCAATCATTCTTGCTATTATGCTCAATCAACTCTTGAGTGAAAAAGTCAAAAAACGAATTCAGCTCATTTTATACGCACCAAACTTTATATCAGTCGTTGTTATCGTTGGTATGATTTTCCTTTTCTTTTCAGTGGGAGGACCAATTAACAATTTTCTCTCTATGTTTGGAATGAAGGCTGACTTCTTGACAAATCCAGACTTCTTTAGACCCTTATACATCTTTAGTGGTATCTGGCAAGGAATGGGATGGGCTTCAACGCTCTACACGGCAACATTGGTAAATGTAGATCCAGCCTTAGTAGAAGCAGCCCGACTGGATGGAGCCAATATCTTCCAACGAATCTGGCACATTGATATTCCATCTCTTAAGCCTATTATGGTTATCCAATTTGTTTTAGCTGCAGGTGGAATCATGAATGTCGGATATGAAAAAGCATTCCTGATGCAGACATCGTTGAACTTGCCAACTTCTGAAATTATCTCTACATATGTCTATAAAGTTGGTCTTGTATCAGGAGACTATTCTTACTCAACAGCGGTTGGTTTGTTTAATGCAGTGATTAACGTAGTATTGCTAGTCGCTGTTAACCAAATCGTTAAACGCATGAATAATGGTGAAGGAATTTAAGGAGGGAAGCATGAAAAATTCGATTATGGATACCAAATTTGATAGACGTATCTTACTCTTAAATAAAATCATTATTGTCTTTATCGTTTTGATAACCTTACTTCCTTTACTTTATATCGTCGTAGCATCCTTTATGGATCCTAAGGTTCTGGTTAGTAGAGGGATTAGCTTTAATCCAGCCGATTGGACGGTAGAAGGTTACCAGCGTGTATTCAGTGACCAATCTATTCTAAGAGGTTTTATCAATTCTCTACTATACTCTTTTGGCTTTGCGGCTTTAACAGTCTTGCTATCTGTGTTCACAGCTTATCCTCTTTCTAAGAAAGACTTGGTAGGACGCCGTTGGATTAACTACTTCTTGATTGTGACCATGTTCTTTGGTGGTGGTTTAGTCCCAACTTACTTGCTGGTAAAAGATTTGGGAATGCTAAATACTCCATGGGCAATCATTGTTCCAGGTGCTGTCAATGTTTGGAATATTATTCTTGCTAGGGCCTATTTCCAAGGATTACCTGACGAATTAGTTGAAGCAGCCGTCATTGATGGTGCAAATGATTTACAGATTTTCTTCAAAATCATGCTTCCTCTTGCAAAACCAATTATGTTTGTTCTCTTCCTCTATGCTTTTGTAGGACAGTGGAACTCATACTTTGATGCAATGATTTATATCAAGGATCCAAACTTGGAACCATTGCAACTTGTACTTCGTAAAATTCTCATTCAGAGCCAACCAGGTCAAGATATGATTGGGGCACAAGCGGCTATGAATGAAATGAAACGTTTAGCTGAATTGATTAAATACGCAACTATTGTCATTTCTAGCTTGCCATTGATTGTTATGTATCCATTCTTCCAAAAATACTTTGATAAAGGAATTATGGCTGGTTCACTTAAAGGATAAAAAAAGAAAAAATAAAAGGAGTTTTCTCATGAAATTCAAAACATTCACAAAATCAGCAGTTTTGTTGACAGCTAGTTTAGCAGTACTTGCAGCCTGTGGCTCAAAAAATACAGCTTCAAGTCCAGATTATAAGTTGGAAGGTGTAACATTCCCGCTTCAAGAAAAGAAAACATTGAAGTTTATGACAGCCAGTTCACCGTTAGCTCCCAAAGATCCAAATGAAAAATTGATTTTGCAACGTTTGGAGAAGGAAACTGGCGTTCATATTGACTGGACCAACTACCAATCCGACTTTGCAGAAAAACGTAACTTGGATATTTCTAGTGGTGATTTACCAGATGCTATCCACAACGACGGAGCTTCAGATGTGGACTTGATGAACTGGGCTAAGAAAGGTGTAATCATTCCAGTTGAAGACTTGATTGATAAATACATGCCAAATCTTAAGAAAATTTTGGATGAGAAACCAGAATACAAGGCCTTAATGACAGCACCTGACGGACACATCTATTCATTCCCATGGATTGAGGAGCTTGGAGAAGGCAAAGAATCTATCCATAGTGTCAACGATATGGCTTGGATTAACAAAGATTGGCTTAAGAAACTTGGTCTTGAAATGCCAAAAACTACTGATGATCTGATTAAAGTCCTAGAAGCTTTCAAAAACGGGGATCCAAATGGAAATGGAGAGGCTGATGAAATTCCATTTACATTTATTAGTGGTAACGGAAACGAAGATTTTAAATTCCTATTTGGTGCATTTGGTATAGGGGATAACGATGATCATTTAGTAGTTGGAAATGATGGCAAAGTTGACTTCACAGCAGATAACGATAACTATAAAGAAGGTGTCAAATTTATCCGTCAATTGCAAGAAAAAGGCTTGATTGATAAAGAAGCTTTCGAACATGATTGGAATAGTTACATTGCTAAAGGTCATGATCAGAAATTTGGTGTTTACTTTACATGGGATAAGAGTAATGTTACTGGAAGTAATGAAAGTTATGATGTTTTACCAGTACTTGCTGGACCAAGTGGTCAAAAACACGTAGCTCGTACAAACGGTATGGGATTTGCACGTGACAAGATGGTTATTACCAGTGTAAACAAAAACCTAGAATTGACAGCTAAATGGATTGATGCACAATACGCTCCACTCCAATCTGTGCAAAATAACTGGGGAACTTACGGAGATGACAAACAACAAAACATCTTTGAATTGGATCAAGCGTCAAATAGTCTAAAACACTTACCACTAAACGGAACTGCACCAGCAGAACTTCGTCAAAAGACTGAAGTAGGAGGGCCACTAGCTATTCTAGATTCATACTACGGTAAAGTGACAACTATGCCTGACGATGCCAAATGGCGTTTGGATCTTATCAAAGAATATTATGTTCCTTACATGAGCAATGATAACAATTATCCAAGAGTCTTTATGGCACAGGAAGATTTGGACAAGATTGCCCATATCGAGGCAGATATGAATGACTATATCTACCGCAAGCGCGCTGAATGGATTGTAAATGGTAATATTGATGCTGAGTGGGATGATTACAAGAAAGAACTTGAAAAATACGGACTTTCAGATTACCTTGCTATTAAACAAAAATACTACGACCAATACCAAGCAAACAAAAACTAGAGGTTGATTATGGGAGATAAGAAATACACAGTAGAAAAAGCCAATCGTTTTATAGCAGAAAATAAACATCTCGTTAATACTCAATATAAGCCTGAAGAACATTTTTCAGCTGAGATTGGTTGGATCAATGATCCAAATGGATTTGTCTATTTTCGTGGAGAATACCATCTCTTTTATCAATTCTATCCATATAATAGTGTTTGGGGGCCTATGCACTGGGGACATGCTAAAAGTAAGGACTTGGTGACTTGGGAGCACTTGCCAGTGGCACTTGCTCCTGACCAAGACTACGACCGCAATGGTTGCTTCTCAGGATCAGCTATCGTCAAAGACGATCGCCTCTGGCTCATGTATACTGGTCACATCGAAGAAGAAACCGGTGTTCGTCAAGTGCAGAATATGGCATTTTCAGACGACGGGATTCACTTTGAAAAGATTGAACAAAATCCAGTTGCAACTGGAGCAGATTTGCCAGATGAGTTAATTGCTGCTGATTTCCGTGATCCAAAACTCTTTGAAAAAGATGGACGCTATTACTCCGTAGTAGCTGCCAAACACAAGGATAATGTGGGCTGTATCGTTCTACTAGGGTCCGATAACCTAGTAGAATGGCAGTTCGAATCCATCTTTTTAAAAGGGGTAGAACACCAAGGCTTTATGTGGGAATGCCCAGATTACTTTGAGTTAGATGGGAAGGATTGCCTTATTATGTCACCCATGCGTTATCAGCGTGAGGGAGACTCATATCATAACATCAACTCATCGGTTTTGTTTACGGGTAAGGTAGATTGGGGAGAAAAACGTTTTATCCCAGAATCAGTTCAAGAAATTGATCATGGCCAAGACTTCTATGCGCCTCAAACATTGTTGGACGATCAAAATCGTCGTATCCTGATTGCTTGGATGCAGACATGGGGGCGTACCCTTCCAACCCATGACCAAGAACACAAATGGGCATGTGCCATGACTTTACCTAGAATTCTAAGATTGGAAGATGGCAAACTAAGACAATTCCCTGTTAAAAAAGGCCAATATCAAATCCAAATAGATAAAAATTGTCATTACCACTTAGGAAATGATACAGATTATCTTGAATTTGGTTATGACAGTAATGCGCAGCAAGTTTACATTGATCGTAGCCATCTTGTTCAAAAAATTCTAGGTGAAGAAGAACAGGACACTAGTCGACGGTATGTAGATATTGAAGCTAAAGAATTGGATGTTATTTTAGATAAAAATTCCATCGAGATTTTTGTCAATCAAGGTGAAGCAAGCTTGACTGCAACTTATTACTTAACAGTGCCAGCGGAGCTATCACGAATCGATTAAAAATTAAGTTACTTCTCCTAAAGAAAAAGTTCTCTTTCTAGCAAAATGGAAAGAGAACTTTTTTCTAATTAAGTAGAGCAGATTTCTGTTTAAACAACTCAATTTTATTTTCGCAATAAAAGATTAAATCTTGAGCTTTTTCAAAAGTATAGCCTTTTTCAGATACAGATTTCACTTTCTTCTCATCAAAATAGTAGCCAGTCAAACCAGTAATTTCTTCTGAAAAGGTAAGGTAGTAGCCTGTTTCAATCCCCTCATCTAGATTTTTGGAAAATGACTTCATCAAGCGTCCAAAGAGAGACTTTTTCGCCTTTTCATCACTGGAATCACTCCCTAAGTTGGTTGAAATCAAGCCAGGATGGTAAGAATTGACGGTGATGCTTGAACCTTTTAGAAAGAATTCTCTAGCTAGATAGCGTGTCATCCAAATAGTGTAAAGTTTGGAATTATTGTAGGCCAATCCTGGATTATAGCTGTTCTTAAATCCAAAGTCCAAATCCTTGACCTTGGCAAAATGATGCATATAGGAAGAAGTATTAATGACACGGCCGTCAGCCGCTTTTTCTAACAAGGGACTTAGCTCAGTTGTTAACATATAGGGAACCAGAACGGATAACATAAAGGTCAACTCGACATTTTCAGCACTCGCTTTTCGTTCTTTTCCAGCATAAAGTCCTGCATTATTAAACAAGATATCAATACTTTGAAAGTCTCGCTTGATTTCCTCCACAAAGCGATAAACATCGTCTAATTTGGAAAAATCTGCAAGGTAGCTAGAAACTCTGCCTCTCAAGGAAACTGTCCGAACCTCTTGAGTGGCCAATTCAAGTTTTTGGGGATTTCGACCATGGAGGATGACATGATGGCCTTGGCTGGCCAATTTCTTTGCCAAATGTTTACCAATACCGTCAGTAGCACCTGTTATTAGAATCGTTTTGACCATATTAGTCCTCCAAGAAAGCCAGTAGTTCTTTTGAAAATTCGTCTGCATATTGGAAAATCGAACCGTGGCCAGCATTTGGATAGATGATCAGCTTACTATCTTTTATTTTCTCATGCATATCATAAGAATTTTCCGTTGGAACCTGCATATCCTTATCACCATTGACGATTAAGGTTGGTTGTGTGATAAATGTTAGGTCGTCTTGAGGATCTTTCCCCCAACGTTTAATAGCTTTGAGTTGAGTTAGGAATCCTGATAGGTTCATGTTTTTATCCGCAAATTCCTTTGTTCTCATCCCCATTCGTCCTAGGACTTTCAAAGCTTCAATTTTTCCTTGTTCATCATGATTATAGAAGATATAGCGTTTAGGATCGATGCGCTCGAGTCCCGCTTTAAACATATAGTTAAAGGTTTTCCCTGTGACCTTATCGACCTCTTTTCCACCTCGAGGTCCTGTTCCAGCCAAGATTAAACGATTGACTAGAGTGGGATTTATTCTGATGATTTCTTGGGCAATCATACCTCCCATAGAAAGGCCAAGAAGATTGATATTATCGTAACCAAGCGCTTTTACAAAGTCAATTGTCTGCTTAGCCATTCCAGGAATCGTCGAAGCAACTTTGCCCTGACTGGCTCCAACTCCAGGAAGATCGATTACAATGACATGGTGCTTTTCAGCAATCAAGTCCAAGAGTTTAGGGTCCCAGTTATCGAGAGTCGCTGCCAAATGGACCAGCATCAGAAGAGGTAAATTTGATTTGCCTTTACTAAGTTCGCGATAAGCGATTTTGTTCCCGTCGACTGTGATGTATTGATTTTTTGTAGTAAGATATGACATTGTGTTTTCCTTTTTATTTCTTAAGGCTGAGAACTGTTTTTCCACGAGAGCGACCATTAGCGACTTTGTCTAATGCGCTATTTACCTCTTCAAATGGATAAACTGTATCGATAGAGGGTTTGATTTCTAATTTACTAAAGAGGTCAGCTACCTCTTGTAATTGAGCGCCATTGCGTTCTACAAAGATAAAATGGTATTGGACACCGTATTTTTCCGCCATCTTATCAAATTTGCGACCTGCTAAGGTAAGAATCATCTGTTTCCATTTTGGTAGATTCATGCGTTTGGCAAAGGCACCGTTTGGCATGGCACGGAGGGAAACAAGATGACCACCTTTTTTCATGATAGATATTTGTTTTTCAGTTTCAGCTCCACCGAGAGTATCGAGGACATAATCCACCTGGCTAACAGTTTTTGTATAATCCTCTGTTTTGTAATCGATAAAGCGATCTGCTCCAAGGTTCAAGACTCGCTCAGCGCTAGCTCCATCCCCATTGGTGATGACTGTCAAACCTTTGGCCTTGGCAATCGGAATGGCCATTCCACCAACTCCTCCAGTACCACCAGAAATAAAGATCGTTTTCCCAGCTTGAGCGCCCATGAGGTCAAGAGCCTGCATAATGGTTAAGGCAGTAAGAGGAACAGCAGCAGCTTCCTCGTCTGATAGATAGTCTGGAACCTTGGCTAAGGCTTGGCTATCGACAGCTACGTATTCTGCAAAGGCGCCGATATGATCAAGTGGGAGACGGCTAAAGACACGATCTCCTACCTGAAAGTTGTTAACTTGTTTGCCAATGCTTTCAACGATTCCAACCACTTCGTTACCTGCAGTTTGAGGAAGTTTGTATGGAACAATCATCTTAACCTCACCACGAGAGATCATGTTATCGAGAGGATTAACACCAGCTGCGGTGACTTTGACTAAAACTTCTTTGTCTGTAATACTTGGTTTAGCGATTTCTGTGATGTTAAGTGTGATATTCTTTTTGTTATAAGTAGTATGTTGTGCGGCTTTCATTGTCTTCTCATTTCTTTTTATTTTATATACTTGTATCTAATACAAGTATATGTTGTTTCCAGTAAAAACTGACTTGTTATCAAATCAGTTTCGGACTTGTTTGGCTTGTTTATATAGATTGTCAATGACATCTTCTAAAGTTTGATTTGCTAATTCCTTCTCTAGTTGAGATTCGGCACTAGCGAAAAGCGGTGAAACTGCTCCTTGGATATGTTTTCCAACGGGACAATCGGGATTACTATTTTGATGAACAGGGAATAAACTAATGTGATTGATTTCTTGAGTAGCATAGTAGATTTCTAGTAAAGTCATTTTCTTTGGAGACTTACTGAGTTGATAGCCTGTTTTTCCTTGATGGGAAGTAATTAAGCCTGCATTTTTCAACAAGGCGATCACTTTTCGAATGTAACTAGCATTGGTCCCGACACTAGTAGCTAGTGCTTGAGAACTTAAGGTTTCCTTGCTTTCACTAATCATTGTTAAGATATGCAAAGCAACTGAGAATTTTGTATCCATCTGAACTCCTTTTTGATAAACATGTATCAGATACAAGAACAAATATATCAAAAATAAAAAGAAAAGCAAGACTTTTGTATTAAATTTTTTAAAATTTTAAGTGCAATCAGATTAGAGTTGTCTGGAAAGGATGTTCACAAAATTATATCTTTAATATCCATTGGTTGACCAAAAGTAGAACAGATACGAAAAAAAGCCTTTACTCAAGGCTTTTCCTGTTGTATGTAGATGCCCCCTACAGGGATCGAACCTGTGACCCACGGATTAAGAGTCCGCTGCTCTGCCAGCTGAGCTAAGGAGGCAAAGAAAAAAGCTGTATTGGTGCCGAAACTTCACGGTTTGTATTGAACCCGCGCAATTAAGCAGGTGGGCAACTCGCTCTAACTGAAGCTGTTTCCGTGTGAGACGGCCTACATGCTGTTAGAAGACTTTTGTTTCCCTAATAATACAAAAAATAGTCGGTCAACACTTAAGTGTGAAGTCGTACACCACAGCGTTTCTATGTTTATATGATACCACTTTTTCAAAAAAAATCAAGAGGAAAGTGCAATTTTTTGAAAAGGATTTCAGATTTTTCGCAAACGGTCGATAGCTTCCTTTCTTTGAGCCAAAGCCCGTTCATATTTACCAGTATCTTCTGCTTGGAAATAGTGATGATTGCGAATTTTTTCTGGCAGATAGTCTTGCTTGACCCAATTTCCAGGATAGTTGTGTGGATAGAGATAGCCTTGGGCATTCCCCAGTTCCTTGCTTCCGCTGTAGTGCCCATCACGCAGGTGTCGCGGAATAGGCAAGTGTCCTGATGTTTTGAGGTCAGCAAGTGCCTTATCCATAGCTACATAGGCTGAGTTGGATTTTGGAGAAAGGGCCAAATCAATGACGACATTGGCAATGAGAATGCGGGCTTCTGGGAATCCAATCCTTTGTGCAGCATCCAGAGCAGTCACGGTATGAATCTGGGCCTCAGGATTGGCCAAACCGATATCTTCATAGGCGATAACAGTCAAGCGACGAGCGAGACTTGGCAAATCACCAGCCTCAATCAAGCGGGCAGCATAGTGAAGACTGGCATCGACATCCGAACCTCGTATGGACTTTTGCAAGGCTGAGAGAACGTCGTAATGTCCATCCCCATCCTTATCCATAGTGATGTAGCTTCTCTGAAGACTATTTTCCATGATGTCTAGGGTAATATGGCGAATACCCTTGTCATTTTCGGGAGTAGAGAGAACAGCCAAGTCCAGTGAGTTGAAGGCAGAGCGAAGGTCTCCGTTTGTAGAGGTTGCGATGAAATCCAGCGCATCCTCATCTAGTTCTACTGGAAAATCAAAACCACGCTCAGGGTTACTTAGAGCTATCTGCAGGGCCTCTTTGACGTCTTGGTTAGACAGAGGTTCCAACTCAAAAATTTGAACACGGCTACGAATGGCAGGAGTGACAGAAAAGAAAGGATTTTCAGTCGTAGCCCCAATCATGATGACCAGACCACTTTCCAAGAGAGGCAAGAGGAAGTCTTGCTTGGTTTTATCTAGTCTGTGAATCTCGTCTAGTAATAGGACGAGACCACCAGAGAATTTAGCCTCTTCCGCAATTTCTTGCAGCCGTTTTTTACTATCAACTGTCGCATTGAAAGTTCGAAAGGCATACTTGGTCGTTCCAGCGATGGCAGAGGCAATACTGGTTTTGCCGATTCCAGGAGGTCCATAAAGAATCATGGAAGACAGGCGGTTGGCTTCCACCATGCGGCGGATAATTTTTCCAGGTCCAACCAGATGCTCCTGACCAATGACCTGGTCGATGGTTTTAGGGCGCATACGAAGCGCGAGATTGTCTGGCATAGCAGTCCTTTCTAACGTGGATTTTCTGATGTATATGTGGTAAGATGGTAGTATCTATTTTAGCATATTTCCGAGCAATCGGGGCGATTAAGAGTCGCATAGAAAGAGGACAAAATGGCAACATACGGATTTTTAGATGTTTTAGAGGAAGAGTTGGAGAAGAATTTTCCCTTTGACTTTGAGATTAGTTGGGACAAGCGCAACTACGCGGTAGAAGTGAGTTTTCTATTGGAAGCGCAAAATGCTGCAGGTGTGGAGATGGTGGATGAAGATGGAGAGGTTTCATCGGATGATATTCTCTTTGAAGAAGCAGTGCTTTTTTACAATCCTGCCAAATCAACAGTCAATGAGGAAGACTATTTGACTGTCATCCCTTACTTGCCTAAAAAAGGATTTTCTCGTGAATTTTTAGCTTATTTTGCGCTATTCCTTAAAGATACTGCCGAGGTTGGACTAGATGCCCTTATGGACTTTTTGGAAGACCCAGAAGCAGAAGAATTTGTCATGGAATGGAACCAAGAAGTCTTTGAAGAAGGAAAAGTTGGCTTGGAAGAAGGAGAATTTTATCCTTATCCGAGATACTAGGAGTTGGATGGAGATTTTATGAAGAAAATTGGGATTTATTTGGTTTATGTGCTAGCTGTTGTCTTTATTATGCTGGCTTGTGCTTGTGGAACAATCGCATTTGCAGAGTTGGGGTATTCCACAGTTTTAGTCTTTACTTTTGGTTATGCCTTCGCTCTTCTAAGTATATATTTAATCTTTATTCTTCATGAGCTGGGACATGCTTTTTGTGGCTACTTGACAGGCTATCGGCTGGTGGCTTTTGGGTTAGGACATTTTATTTTGACCAAAAAGTCAGGCAGGTTTCATCTTAGTAGAACAGCCATTCTGAAAAATGTTGGTGCTCAATACATTGGTTTAAAAGAGGATGAAAGTGATCAAAGAATCATCCTGATGCTTTCAGGAGGCTTGATGGTTCATCTCAGCTTGATATTATTGGCGATAGTGTTTGGGTTTTTGACAAGAAGCTGGTATTTTGCAGGGACTTGGATTTTTCTTAATTTGTCTTTCTTCCTAAATAACATTTTGCCAGTCGGCATCACCGATGGCGCAAAAATTTGGGAATTGCTACAACACCCTGCAAATACGAAATACGCCTACTTGATGTTGAGGCATTCTGCCCAGACCTTGCTAGCTCCTCAAGAATATGATTTAAAAGACTTTATCATGCCTGTTGATGAGGAGGCGAGAGGGAGTTTTGCAGAAAGTGTTCAGACTCTTCAGGGCTTGGTATTCATATTGGATGATAATATAGAGCTTGCAAAGCAACAGTTGCAGTCTGTGCTAGAGAAAACAGATAATCCAATGTCTAAAACTATTTCTCAATTATACCTTCTTCAAATTGCTCTGATGGAAGGAGATAATAAGAAAGCGGAAGAATATGCAAGTATTCGAGGAGTCAAATCCTTTTTATCTCTAAAAACAGCAGATATGCAGGTCATTCAAGCTTGGTATCAATTTAAGGTAAAGAAAGATGTAGTTCAAACTCACAAGGCTATGAAGATTGCTAGACAGAAAATGAATAGCAGTCGGATGTTACGGGATGAGAAAAGCTATTATCAAAACTGGTTAGCTGAGCTGGAAAAGGAATTAACCGAAGGAGTCTAATATGGAAATAGAAATTTCTGATTTCACAGGCTGTAAGATTGCTTTGTTTTGCGGAGATAAGCTTCTGACTATCTTACGAGATGATAGGGCAAACATTCCCTGGGCTAATATATGGGAACTACCCGGTGGTGGACGAGAGGGGGATGAAAGTCCTTTTGAGTGCGTGGCGCGTGAAGTTTATGAAGAACTGGGAATTCATCTGACTGAGGATTGTCTGCTTTGGAGTAAGGTTTATCCAAGTATGCTTTTTGCGGATAAACAATCTGTATTTCTAGTCGGTCTGTTGACACAGGCCCAGTTTGACAGTATCGTATTTGGAGATGAAGGGCAGGGCTATCAGCTGATGACTACTGAGGAATTTCTTAATTCCAGTCAAGTTGTGCCTCAGTTGCAGAATAGGGTGAGGGATTATTTGGAAGAAGTTCGATAAATGGCAAAGCTTAGCAAAAATATTAATATGTTTCTCATGGATGGTGAAGTAACTGGAAAAATCAAATGTACTTTGTCAAATTGGACGGGAGTGATTTACAAAATACCTCGTATTCAATTGGGAGATTTAAAGTCGCGTGATGAAATGAAACAAAGTGGTATTTATTTCTTATTTGGTCGAGATGAAGATAAACAGAAAGATGTGACCTATATTGGTCAGGCGACAACTCGAAAAAATGGTGAAGGGGTATTGTTGCGAATTCAAGAGCATACCCGCGATACTCATGCAGATTATTTTAATGATGTCATCATTCTAACAACTCAAAATAATTCTTTTGGTCCAACAGAAATTAGCTATTTGGAAAATAAATTTACTCAACTTGCTAAAGAAGCTGGTCGCTATATTGTGAAAAATGGTAATGATCCAAATCCTGATAATGTGACTGAGGAAAAGGAATCTGAACTGGATGAAATTGTTGAAAATACGCTAATGATTATTGGAACTCTAGGTTATCGTGTTTTTGTTCCAATGACAAAGGAAGTTAGTCAAGATTTGACTGATAATCATTCAACTTATCTTTATTTAAAGCGTAAAACTAAGAAATCTAACAAAGTAATAGAAGCAACTTGTGAACGGACAACTGAAGGTTTTGTTGTTTTAGAAGGAAGTCAAGTAGAAATAAAGGATTCTCCATACCTTCCAGCAAGTTTAAAAGAAATGCGTCAGAATTTAATAGCTTCTCGGGTCATTCAAGATGGAGTGTTAAAAGAAAAACAACTTTTTTCTAGCCCTTCTTATGCAGCGGCTTTTTTGCTGGGTATGCAAACGAACGGTCGAACTGATTGGAAAGATCAGGATGGAAGAACTTTAAAAGAATTAGAAGAATTAATAGATTGATAAGGAAAAATTTATGGAAACATGGCAAGAGTTAAAAGTTACAGTTAAGCGTGAGGGAGAGGAATTGGTTTCCAATCTCTTGATTGAGCTGGGGGCGCAAGGAGTTGCGATTGAAGACAGCATGGACTATGTGGGGAATGTGGATCGTTTTGGCGAGATTTTCCCAGAGGTTGAGCAGCAAGAAGAAATCGTAGTGACAGCCTACTATCCTGATACAGTTGATGTGGCAGTGGTTGAGACAGACTTGCAGGCTCGCCTAGCAGAATTAACAGATTTTATGGATTTGGGTGAGATCAAGATGGGGACGACTGCCTTGGCTGAGGAAGACTGGGCAGACAACTGGAAGAAATATTATGAACCAGCTCGTATTACTTATGATTTGACCATTGTGCCGTCTTGGACAGACTATGAGGCGACTGCTGGAGAAAAGATTATCAAGCTGGATCCAGGTATGGCTTTTGGTACGGGGACCCATCCAACTACCAAGATGAGCCTCTTTGCCTTGGAGCAGGTCCTTCGTGGTGGCGAAACGGTGCTAGATGTGGGGACTGGATCAGGTGTCCTTTCTATTGCCAGCTCGCTGCTTGGTGCTAAGGAAATTTTCGCCTACGACCTGGATGATGTAGCAGTTCGAGTTGCTCAGGAAAATATTGAGCTAAACCCTGGTATGGAAAACATCCATGTAGAAGCAGGAGACTTGCTTAAGGGTGTTGAGATTGAGGCAGATGTGATTGTAGCTAATATCTTGGCGGATATCCTCGTTCATCTGACGGATGATGCTTATCGCTTGGTCAAGGATGAAGGCTACCTCATCATGAGTGGCATTATCAAGGACAAGTGGGACATGGTGCGCGAGTCGGCTGAGTCAGCTGGATTTTTCCTCGAAACTCACATGGTTCAAGGGGAATGGAATGCCTGTGTCTTTAAGAAAACCAAGGATATTTCCGGTGTGATTGGAGGCTAGCATGCAGCAGTATTTTGTCAGGGGCAGTGCGATCTCTCCTGTCACCATCGAGGACAAGGAAACCGGCAAGCATATGTTTCAGGTTATGCGCTTGAAAGAAGATGATGAGGTGACCTTAGTCTTTGATGATGGTATCAAGCATTTGGCGCGTGTGCTGGATGTGGAAGCTTGTCAGTTTGAATTGGTAGAAGAACTAGCTGACAATGTGGAACTGCCCGTTCAAGTGACCATTGCATCTGGATTTCCCAAGGGGGACAAGCTAGAGTTTATCACTCAAAAAGTAACCGAGCTCGGAGCCAGCAAAATCTGGGCCTTTCCTGCAGATTGGTCCGTTGCTAAGTGGGATGGCAAGAAATTGGGTAAAAAGGTTGAAAAACTAGAAAAAATCGCCCTTGGAGCAGCAGAACAAAGCAAGCGTAATATGGTTCCAAGTATTCAGCTTTTTGAGAAGAAAGCAGATTTTCTAGCCCAACTTGACCAGTTTGACCGCGTCGTAGTGGCTTATGAAGAGTCGGCTAAAGAAGGAGAAGCCGCTGCGCTCTTACAAGCGGTCTCTGGTCTTGAAAAAGGAGCCAAATTGCTCTTTATCTTTGGTCCAGAAGGTGGTCTGTCACCTACAGAAATTGAGAGTTTTGAAGCTAAGGGAGCAGTCTTGGCAGGACTTGGTCCTCGCATTCTAAGAGCAGAAACAGCACCGCTTTACGCCTTATCAGCCCTTAGTGTTTTATTAGAATTAGAGAAATAAGAGGAAGAAAATGGAACAAAAACACCGTTCAGAATTTCCAGAGAAGGAACTCTGGGACTTAACAGCCCTATACCAAGACCGCGAGGATTTCTTGCGTGCAATCGAGAAAGCTCGTGAAGACATCAACCAATTTAGCCGTGACTATAAGGGGAATCTTCATACTTTTGAGGATTTTGAAAAGGCCTTTGCGGAATTGGAGCAAATCTACATTCAGATGAGCCATATTGGCAACTATGGATTTATGCCTCAGACGACAGATTATAGCAATGACGAATTTGCCAACATTGCTCAAGCTGGGATGGAATTTGAAACAGATGCCAGCGTAGCCTTGACCTTTTTTGACGATGCCTTGGTGGAAGCTGATGAGGAAGTCTTGGACCGTTTGGGTAAATTGCCACATTTAACGGCTGCCATTCGTCAGGCCAAAATCAAAAAAGCCCACTATCTAGGAGCTGATGTGGAGAAGGCCTTGACCAATCTGGGTGAAGTTTTCTATAGTCCACAGGACATTTATACTAAGATGCGAGCTGGGGATTTCGAAATGGCTGACTTTGAAGCCCATGGCAAGACCTACAAAAATAGCTTTGTTACCTATGAGAACTTCTACCAAAACCATGAGAACGCTGAGGTTCGTGAGAAATCCTTTCGTTCCTTTTCAGAAGGACTGCGTAAGCACCAAAATACGGCTGCAGCAGCCTATTTAGCCCAAGTCAAGTCTGAAAAACTCTTGGCAGATATGAAGGGATACGACTCTGTCTTTGATTATCTTCTGGCTGAGCAAGAAGTGGACCGTGCCATGTTTGACCGTCAGATTGACCTCATCATGAAGGATTTTGCACCCGTTGCTCAGAGATACCTCAAGCATGTTGCCAAGGTAAATGGTCTTGAAAAGATGACCTTTGCAGACTGGAAATTGGACTTGGACAGCGTCCTGAATCCTCAAGTGACTATTGACGATGCCTATGATTTGGTCATGAAGTCGGTAGAACCTTTGGGGCAAGAATATTGTCAGGAAGTTGCTCGTTATCAAGAAGAGCGCTGGGTGGACTTTGCTGCCAATAGTGGCAAGGATTCTGGTGGCTATGCAGCGGACCCATATCGCGTTCATCCATATGTCCTCATGAGCTGGACAGGCCGTTTGAGCGATGTCTATACCTTGATTCATGAAATCGGGCATTCTGGTCAATTCATCTTTTCAGATAATCATCAAAGCTACTTTAATGCCCACATGTCGACCTACTATGTTGAAGCGCCGTCAACCTTCAATGAATTGCTCCTCAGTGACTACTTGGAGCACCAGTCTGACGACTCTCGTCAAAAACGTTTTGCCCTTGCTCACCGCTTGACAGACACCTACTTCCATAATTTTATTACCCACCTCTTGGAAGCAGCCTTCCAGCGTAAGGTGTATACATTGATTGAAGAAGGGAAGACCTTTGGAGCAAGTAAGCTCAACAGCATTATGAAGGAAGTTTTGACGGATTTCTGGGGAGATGCCATTGAAATCGACGATGATGCAGCTTTGATTTGGATGCGCCAAGCTCATTATTACATGGGCTTGTATAGTTACACTTACTCAGCAGGACTAGTCATCTCGACTGCAGGTTACCTCCATCTTAAAAACTCAGAAACTGGAGCTGAGGACTGGCTCAATCTCCTCAAATCAGGTGGTAGCAAGACACCGCTTGAGTCAGCCATGATTATCGGAGCCGATATTTCAACAGACAAACCACTCCGTGATACCATTCAATTCTTGTCAGACACGGTTGACCAGATTATCGCCTACAGTGCCCAGTTGGGAGAGTAAAGGAATTTAGGATAACGATATGAACAGAATTAAAAAATGGCTGGAGCAGGATTCACAAAGAATACGTTTTATCAAAATTGGTCTAGTTTTATTGGGAATCATTTTATTGATTGCTTTGCCTACTCTCTATCTAGTTTTGAGTGGAGTTGGTATTTGGTATTTTGTAAAGAAAGCACCAGATATTCGAAAAAGAAATTTAATGATAGGGCTTTTCATTGTTAGTTTTGTTGCAGTTGTTCTTCAAACCCCAACAGTCACAAAGAAAACTTCATCTTCTCAGTCAGAAACTAAGCAGACTATGACATCTACTGCTTCTACATCTTCAACGGCGGATACTTCATCTAGCATAGAGGAGGCGAAACGAATTGAAGATGAGAAAAAAGCTAAAGAAAAAGCAGAAGAAGAGAGAATTGCCAAAGAAAAGGCCGCAAATGAGTTGCAAGAAAAAGGTGAAGACTTAGTCAAACAATTGGAAGAAAGTCAAGATCCGAGTCAAGTGAAGTCTGCCAAAGAAACAGTTAATCAGATTGAAAATAACGATAAAAAGGCAGAATTGCTCGACAGGATAGGTGCAGTTGAGTCATTAATTTCTCAAAAAGAAGAAGAGAAAAGAAATGCACGTGAAGCTGAAACTAAAGCCCAACAGCAAGATAGAATTGTCTATGTTGCAAACCATGGAAAATCAAAAGTTTATTGGTATAGTAAGGATAGAATGCCTTCAAAAACTATTAAATCTAATGTTGTCGAGATGACAGAGGCCGATGCAATTGCTGCAGGAAAAACTCTATCTAAAAAAGAATAAGATAGAAAGTTATCTTGGGCTGGCCTTTTGAACAGTTGCTAGAAATGTAGAGGTATTGACCATGTATCAAGAGTTACTTAGAAAAATAGCAGAAGAAAAACTAAGTTATCATGATGAAGAAATCCAATGGTTGCTTGATCACTTGGGAGATTCTTCTCCAGAAATTCGTGATGACCTTGTTTTTACAAGCTTTGCTAGAGGGATTCAGGAAGAACTATTTACACAGGAACAATTTCACTTCATTGCTGATGTGGTCTCAGCTGATGGAGGACTAGACAAAGAGATTGATAAGGTAGGCTTGTCAACCCTTGAACGTTCTTTTAGGGCGCTTATTTATGCAAATCTCTTGTCTGCAGATGCCAACCAGCAATCGATTTTCTATCAGAGATTAAAATCAGAAATTCGTAATGTCCTTTTAAATCAAGGTTTGTATTATCTTTCAAAAGAAAAGGATACAACAGGTTTTTCAAGTCAGTATGGTTGGGTTCACACTTTTGCACATGGAGCCGATTTACTGACAGAGGTGGTTTGTCATCCAGACTTTCCTAAAAACAGAGTTCATGAAGTATTTGACATACTTGGTCCATTATTTAAAAGAATTCCCATTCGTTTTACAGATGATGAAGATTGGCGTTTAGCAAGAGTGATCTATGAACCTATTTTACAAGGGAAGTTGGAGCAAGAGCAAGTAGCTTCTTGGATAAAAGCTGTTGACTTTCCTATAGAAGAAAGGGAAGATTTTTATAAATTTTCCAACTTCAGATCCTGTCTGTTGGAAGTCTATGTCCAACTTGACCAGAGAAATAGTTTACAAGATGACTTGAAAGAAGCCATCCAGTCTTTTCAATACTAGGGATAAGCTAATATTATTTATTGAAAGAGTTTCTATTGTATCCTCCTAACTAATAATGAAAACTAATAAAAGAGGTTGAATCATTTTCCAACCTCTTTTTGTGTATCTTAATGGAATTGCATACCACCATCAACGATAATGGTTTGTCCTGTAATGTAGTTTGAATCTGGTCCTGCAAGGAAGCTGACAGCAGCAGCCACATCTTCTGGTTCAGATAGACGTTTTAGGGTAATATCTTTTGCAAATGTCTGCATACCCCACTCGTCATCTTTTCCTGCATTTTTACCAACTTCATGAGCGATGTCGTACATCATTGGTGTTTTCACAATACCTGGTGCGTAGGCGTTAACAGTGATGCCTGAGTCTGCTAAATCACGTGCTAATGTTTGCGTAATTCCGCGAACAGCAAATTTGGTTCCACCATAAACAGTTAGATTTGGATTACCGACTACACCAGCTTGAGAGGTTGCGTTGATAATTTTACCTCCGTGGCCAAGTGCTTTAAATTGCGCTTGTGCAGCTTGTGAACCCCAAATGACACCACCAACGTTGATACCGAAAGTGCGTGTAAATTGTTCCTCAGTAATTGTATCAAGAGGAGTAGTGGGAGCAACACCAGCGTTATTTACGACAACATTCAAATCACCAAAATGGTCAACAACCTTTTGAAATGCTTGTGCAACTTCTGCCTGTTTCGAAACATCGGCCACGACAGCAAAGGCATTTTCAGCTGATAATGCGGCAACAGCTTTTTCAGCTGTTTCGGGATTGTAGTCTAAGACTCCTACCTTAAAGCCATCTTGAACCAATCGTTTTGCGATTGCAAAACCGATTCCTTGACCTGCACCTGTGACAATAGCAACTTTAGACATATGATTCCTCCTTGGTATCCACGATACCATTCAAACGTTCATAAAAGAACAGCAAAGTTGTAAAATTAGTTCAAATTAGGGAATGAATAACTAATTAGAACTATATTGACATTATATAACTTTAGAAAAAATGTTTCAAATAAATGCTACCGTTTTTATAGAATTCTATCCTGAAAATTTCCAAGCAATTTTCTTGAAACCCTTTCCCTCTTTTGATAGACTAGTATCTAGTTTTTGAAAAAAGGAGAAAGAAAATGAAAAAATTTGTCGCTGAGTTAATCGGTACGTTCATGCTTGTGTTCGTTGGAACAGGAGCTGTTGTTTTTGGAAATGGTCTTGAAGGTCTTGGTCACCTAGGGATCGCCTTTGCCTTTGGTTTAGCCATCGTAGTTGCAGCCTACTCAATCGGAACTGTTTCAGGTGCTCACTTGAACCCAGCTGTTTCAATTGCTATGTTTGTAAACAAACGTTTGTCATCAAAAGACCTTGTCAACTACATCCTTGGCCAGGTTGTTGGAGCTTTTATTGCTTCTGGCGCGGTATTCTTCCTCTTGGCTAACTCAGGTATGTCAACTGCTAGTCTTGGTGAAAATGCCTTGGCAAACGGTGTCACTGTCTTTGGTGGATTCTTGTTTGAAGTCATCGCAACTTTCTTGTTTGTCTTGGTTATCATGACGGTGACATCAGCAAGCAAGGGCAATGGCGCGATTGCTGGTTTGGTAATTGGTTTGTCCTTGATGGCAATGATTCTTGTTGGATTGAACATCACTGGTCTTTCAGTAAACCCAGCTCGTAGCTTGGCACCAGCTGTCTTGGTCGGTGGCGCAGCCCTTCAACAAGTTTGGATTTTCATCCTTGCACCAATCGCTGGTGGAGTTCTTGCAGCCCTCGTTGCGAAAAACTTCCTTGGAACAGAAGAATAATTGAAACTCAAAAAGCCTTGCTCCTCATCTTGAGGAACAGGGCTTTTTCGTATCTATTTATACTCAATGAAAATCAAATAGCAAACTAGGAAACTAGCCGCAGGTTGCTCAAAGCACTGCTTCGAGGTTGCAGATAGAACTGACGAAGTCAGTAACATACCTACGGCAAGGCGATGTTGACGCGGTTTGAAGAGATTTTCGAAGAGTATTAACGGTTGTCAATTTTCTCTGGATAAAGGTCGTGTTGGAAGAGGCGTTGTTCTGCCAAGCCTTCATATTTAGTTCCTGGCTTACCGTAGTTGTAGTAGGGGTCGATTGAAATGCCACCGCGAGGTGTAAATTTTCCCCAGACCTCTAAATAGCGAGGGTCTAGCAAGTTGACCAAGTCTTTCCCAATGGTGTTGATGCAGTTTTCGTGGAAATCTCCGTGGTTTCGGTAGCTAAAGAGGTAAAGTTTGAGGGATTTTGACTCAACACAGAGCTTGTCAGGAATGTAGGAAATATAAATGGTCGCAAAGTCTGGCTGAGCAGTGATTGGGCAAAGTGAGGTAAATTCAGGACAGTTAAATTTGATGAAATAGTCATTTTCCACATGACGATTGTCAAAGGATTCGAGGACTTCTGGTTGATAGTCAAAGATGTAGTTGGTTTCTTTGTTGCCTAGTAGGCTTAGGTTTTTCATTTCTTCTTGTTGTGACATGATTTTTTCTTTCTAATCTTAAACACCACGTTGATTATCGTAGAGGAGGGTATGTAGTTGAGGAAGGACGCGGACATTGCCCCAGCTATCGTCGGCAGCGATGCGTTCCCAGAGTTCTTTGAGGCGGTCCAGTTGGTCTTGGACAATATTGCCTCTAGCCTTGGGCTCAGGATTTCCTGCAGATAAGAAAAGAACATCTGGTTGGTAACGTTCTTGTATGCCTCTGGCAAAGGCCAAATCTGCATCGTCAAAGACAGGGATTTTAAAGGTGATCTTGTCTGGATCAAGTTGGGAAACGATAAAGTCCAAGGTCTCAAAGTTGACTTCCATCTTGGATGAAGGAGGTTTGGGGCTGAGAGTAACCTGGTCGATGTCTTTCAACCAATTTTGCCAGCGGGAGCCTTGGGTCTCAACAGCTAGAGTGACACCACGTTCTTTGAGTTTGGTTACTAGCTCAGCCATGTTGGCTGCTAGGATAGCAGGATTTCCCCCAGACAGGGTGACATAGTCGTAGCTCCCCAATTTATCCAAGGCAGCAATTACCTCGTCAGCAGTCATGCGAGTTGGTTTTTCAGAGCCATCCCATGTAAAGGCAGAGTCGCACCAGTCGCAGTGGTAGTCGCAACCAGCAGTGCGGACAAACATGGTTTTCTGCCCGATTGCACGGCCTTCGCCTTGAAAGGTTGGGCCAAAAATTTCCAAAACTGGTAGTTTGAGGACACGTTCCCTAGTCATCTAACCACTCCCGTCTAAACTCCGCAAAGGCAGTCGGAGTCTCATAGAGGCGAACGTATTCCAAACGGAGACCACGTTCGTCTGGTAACTCTTGATTCATGGTTTGGAAAATCCAGTAAACCATATTTTCAGCAGTCGTGTTCATATAGGGCAGGGTTTCATTGAGATAGCGATGATCCAAGTGGGGCGCTAAGTAGTTCTTGTAGATCGCTTTGATGTCTCCGAAATCGTAGGTCATGCCACGTTCATCTAAAAATCCACTGACAGCAATCTGCAGATGATAGGTGTGGCCGTGCAGGGATTTGCATTTTCCCTCATAGTGAAAGAGGTGGTGGGCAGCATCAAAGGTAAATTCTTTTGATACCAAGGTTCTGTGAGGATTGTAGACAAGAGACTCCCCAGTTTCCTGTTTGATTTCTTTGGGTGCAAAAAACATTAGGCTTCTCCTTTCTGTGAGAGATAAACATCTAAACCATGTTGACGTAGGTGGCAGGCTGGACAATCTCCGCAGCCACTCCCGATAATTCCGTTGTAGCAGGTTAAGGTCTTTTCACGAACATAGTCAAAGGCACCGAGTTTGTCAGCTAATTCCCAAGTTTCAGCCTTGTCCAGCCACATGAGAGGTGTTTGGATAACAAAGTCGTAATCCATGGCAAGGTTGAGGGTGACATTGAGGGATTTGACAAAGGCATCCCGACAGTCAGGGTAGCCTGAGAAGTCTGTCTCGCAGACACCTGTCACGATGTCTTTAATGCCCCGTTGCTTGGCAAGAACTGCCGCAAAAGATAGAAAGAGGTGGTTGCGACCGTCGACAAAGGTATTGGGAACCTCTCCCTCTTTTTGCTCAATTTCCAGATCAGAAGTCAAGGCATTTTCAGTGATTTGTCCCAGCAGAGACATATCTAGGATATGATGACGGATCCCCTGTTCCTTAGCGATTTCTTGGGCAACTTGAATTTCGAAATGGTGACGTTGACCGTAGGCAAAGGTAACGGTTTCGACCGTTTCATAGTGTTCTTTAGCCCAAAAGAGGCAGGTTGTAGAATCTTGACCGCCACTAAAGACGACCAAGGCTGATTGACGTTTCATAGTACTCCTTCCAAAATGGGAAATGTTCAGAGCACGCAAAAAGCTCCCATGAGGGAGCTAAAAAATACCAAGTCAAGGTTTTTTTTAGCGATGGCGTGTCCCAAACATCGTAATATTCTACATACAGTCTAGCATATTTTTTGAAAAATGGCAAAGGGCAAGAAAAAAGAGACCAAAGCAAGTACTTGGTCTCTAATGTGATTAGCTCAATTCAGCAACGATGGCCTTGATTTGGTCTGCTGTGTGAACACCAGCAACTTGTTTGACAACTTGGCCGTCTTTTTTGAAGAGAAGAGTTGGGATAGACATGATTCCAAAAGCACGAGCTGTGTTTGGATTTTCATCAACGTCCATTTTAACGATTTTCAAAACATCTTCTGAAAGTTCTTCAGACAATTTATCCAAGATTGGACCTTGCATACGACATGGACCACACCAAGTTGCCCAGAAGTCTACCAAGACCAAACCGTCTTTAGTTTCTTGTTCGAATGTTGCATCTGTAATTGCTTTTGCCATTGTATTTCTCCTTTTTTAGTTATATTGGCTTAAATCTTGTTTCTTGAGATAGAAGAAGACATCTCCGTAAGTCCCATGATAGTCCAAATCATGACCGTTGTAGGTTAATTTTTGGACAGGGTAGTAGTCTGCGACGCCGATAAGGCAAGCTTGTTGCGAACGATCAAAGTCTTCATAAGAATCGAAGGATACAGTTCTTTCGTTCTTGCTGGCATCTAAATAGGTGATTTCAATCATGTTTAAAACTCCTTTGTTTAATGATGACTTTATTTTACTCCTTGTAAAAGAGAATGTCAAGAAAAATGATTGCGCACGCAACTTTTTTTCTAAAATCATCTTAAATCAAGAAGTTCAAACCAGTTTCCAAGCTTGCTTCGACAGCCTTTTGTAGCGAGGTCAGTGTCTTTTGCCCATCACTTGTCAGGCAGATAAAACTAGAGCGTCTATCTTGATGGCAACACATGCGACTGAGTAGACCGCAATTTTTAGCTTCCAAGCGAGCCACCATCCGAGAAACAGCGCTCGGGCTCAGATGAAGTTTATCTGGCAGGTCAATCTGGCGTAGAGATTTTTCTTGAGCCAAGTCCAGATAGTAGAGCAGGTAAAACTCTTTCAAGGTCAGACTTTGCTCGCTCTGCTGGGCAATAGTCTCTTCCAAGAGACTTTCAATTTCTTTCTGACGCCGATTGAAGTCAAACCATTTTTCCAAATAGGTCATAGTATCTCCTCTCTTTTTAGAGTTATAACATAGAAGAATGTCCATTCACGGACAGTCTCTGCATCACAAGATGATTGCGCATGCAATAATTATACTACTTTTCAAAAGAGCTGGCAAGCTCTGTTTTTTAGTGGTTTTATTTTTTACTGTCCATATTTTTGATAAAAGTCAACTTTTACTTGGATGAAGGTTTTGGCTTCACGTAGGAGTTGAAGAAGGGTGGCGCGGGTTTCAAATTCGTCTCTTGTTTTGGGTAGACTGCGGTTGCGGAAGACTTCCAGATAGCGTTCAATTTCATCTAGTAAATCAGAAGCAGGATTGGTCTGACTCAGTTGACCGGCAATTTTTGAAAAGAGCTGCGCTAAAATCAGGCTTTCACTGGCAGCTAGGTGACAGGTGTTGATTTGCTGGGCCATATTTCGCAGGATACGACTTTGTCGCTGTCTCATCTCAAAGTAGTGGATATGGTAGTCGGTCTGGTGAAAGAGGTGGTCAGAGTGATCTAGATAGACTAGTTTGAGGGCTTTTTCCAAAAGAGTGTCTAATTCTTCCACCAGCTGTGCTCGGTTGCGTCCATCCCCTCTGGATAAATAATATTTGAAGCGTAGGAGAATATTTTTTAACTTTTCTTCCACCAGCGTATGGTAGTACTGGATTTCCTCTTCTCGTGAAGGCATGTAGAGATTGACCAGTAAAGCAAATCCAGTACCGATAGCAAAGAGAAGGAATTCATTGACTAGGAGGTCTGGAGAGGTTGACTCTTGTACCAAGAGGTGACTAACCAAGACGCTACTTGGTGTGATGCCAATTTCCCAGCCCATCTTGTAGGCTAGGGGAACATAAAGAGCCAGATAGAGGCCAAGGCTCCAGATATGAAATCCGCTCAAGTGAAAAGCTAGAACACCGATAGCCAGAGCTAGAATCATGGAAAAGAGTCGATTGCGAGCCAGTTTTAAGGTACTTCTACGCGTATCAGATAGGCTCAAGAGAGCGATAATTCCAGCTGAAACTGCTGACGAAAGATTGAGAAAATAAGCAAGAAAACAGGCAAGACAGGTAGCTAAGATGAGCTTGGTCGTACGTTGGCTAATAGACATAAGAATTTCCTAATAAGTTAGCATAAAAGCGTAAAAGACAAGACCTGAGCAGGCTTGTCTTCTTGCTTATTTTTTACGGGCTGCTGCGTATTCGGCAACGGCAGTAAAAAGGACATCTGTAGAAGAGTTAAGGGCTGTTTCACATGAGTCTTGGATGACCCCAATCACAAAACCAACTCCGACAACTTGCATGGCAATATCGTTAGAAATACCGAAAAGGCTACAAGCAACTGGGATAAGAAGGAGGGAACCTCCAGCAATACCAGAAGCACCGCAGGCTGAGATAGCTGCTACTACACTGAGGACAAAGGCTGTGGCAAAGTCAACAGGAATTCCAAGAGTATTAACTGCAGCAAGGGTCAAAACGTTAATGGTAATCGCTGCTCCAGCCATGTTGATAGTAGAACCAAGTGGGATAGAAACAGAATAGGTATCTGGGTTGAGTCCAAGGTCATGGCAGAGTTTCATGTTGACAGGAATGTTAGCCGCAGAACTACGAGTGAAAAAGGCTGTTACACCGCTGACACGGAGGCAGTTCCAAACTAGAGGGTAAGGATTGCGTCTCATAAAGAAGAAGGCAATCAAAGGGTTGACCACAAGGGCAACAAAAAGCATAGTCGTTACTAATAGAACCAATAAAATACCATAGTTGGCTAGGCTTCCGATTCCCTTATCAGAAATGGTTTTGAAGACAAGACCAAGGATACCAAATGGGGCTAGGTTAATGATCCATTCGACAATTTTAGAAGTCACGTCAGCGATAGTTTTTAGTAATTCTTTACTATTTTTGCTGGCTTCTCTCATGGCAATCCCGAAAACAACTGCCCAAGATAGGATACCGATGTAGTTGGCAGTAAGCAGGGCATTGACTGGATTGTCAACCAGTTTGAGTAAGAGGTTGCTGAGGACCTGCCCAATCCCATCTGGTGGTGCAATTTCAGTATTGGCACTATTTAGGGTAATTTCAATAGGGACGATGAAACTTGCTAGTACAGCTACAAGAGCAGCAGCAAAAGTTCCTAGGATATACAAGAAAATAACAGTTTTCATATTGCTATCTTGCCCCTTTTGGTGTTGGGAAAGGGCATTGGCAACGAGGGCAAAGACTAGGATAGGAGCAACAGCTTTTAGACCTCCGACGAATAAATCCCCGAGTAGCCCAATCCCTGAGAGATTAGGAAGGGTCAGTCCTAGGATTCCCCCACAAAGCATACCAATCAAGATACGTTTGATCAGGCTTGCCTTGTTCCAAGCATGAATGATTCTTTTCATAATAATCTCCTTTTTATGTAGTGATTATGATTATAGTATAAATGATAGGCAAAATCAAGAATTTTCTGTCTATTTTTTGAATATTTATGGAGAATGAGACCGATAAAAGTATGGTATAATGAAATAAAGGAGTTTTATATGCAAAAATTTATTCAAGCTTATATTGAAAAGCTAGATGTGACAACTATTATCGAGAATATTCTCACCAAGATCATTTCTCTTTTACTGCTTTTGATTGTATTTTATATTGCTAAAAAAATGCTTCATACTATGGTGCAGAGAATTGTCAAACCTTCTCTAAAAATGTCTCATCATGATGTCGGGCGCCAAAAGACTATTGCGCGTTTACTAGAAAATGTGTTTAATTATACGCTATATTTCTTTTTACTCTACTGTATTTTATCGATTTTAGGCTTACCTGTATCTAGTTTGTTGGCTGGAGCTGGGATTGCTGGGGTGGCCATTGGGATGGGAGCCCAAGGTTTTCTGTCTGATGTCATCAATGGCTTTTTCATCCTTTTTGAACGTCAACTGGATGTGGGAGATGAGGTCGTTCTGACAAATGGTCCTATTACTGTATCGGGCAAGGTCGTCAGCGTGGGAATTCGTACGACCCAGCTTCGTAGCGAGGAGCAAGCCCTTCACTTTGTCCCTAACCGAAATATCACGGTTGTTAGCAATTTCTCACGCACAGACTAGACCTGTTATTTTAAGTAATTTGTGGTACAATAGAAAGAGTTTAATAAAGGAGAAAAAAAGATGTTTTTAGAAAAGCAGTTGGGCAATGGTTGTATTTGGATAGACCTTGATGTGGATAAGATTAAAAATATGGAAGATCTTTCTGACATCTATGGATTGGACAAGGAAACCATTGAGTATGCTCTGGATAGAAATGAACGAGCTCATATGGATTATAACCGTGAAACGGAGACGGTAACCTTTATTTATAATGTTCTTGATTTAGAAAAAGACAAAGAATATTATGAAGCGATTCCCATGACCTTTATCGTCGAAAGACAACGAATGATTACCATCAGCAACCATAAGAATGCTTATGTCATTGATCAGATGTCAGCTTATCTGGATAGCCATGAGTCGCTTTCTATTTACAAGTTTCTCTTTGCTGGTTTAGAGATTATCAGTAACGCTTATTATCCTGTCATTGAAGAGATGGATAAAAGTAAGGACGAAATTAGTGCCTTGCTACGTCAAACTACAACAAAGAAAAATCTCTTCGCCCTCTCTGACTTGGAGACTGGTATGGTTTACTTGACAGCAGCAGCAAAACAAAATCGACTCCTCTTGGAACATATCCAGGGCCATGCTCTTTATCGGAGATTTAATGATGTCGAACGAGAGCAGTTTGATGATGCCATGATTGAAGCCCATCAGTTGGTGTCTATGACAGACTTGATTTCTCAAGTCTTGCAACAACTCTCAGCTTCTTACAACAACATCCTAAACAATAACTTGAATGATAGTTTGTCAATTTTGACTATTATCTCCGTCTTACTAGCAGTACTTGCGGTTATTACAGGTTTCTTCGGAATGAATGTTCCTCTACCATTTACAGAAGAGCCAAATGCTTGGATTTATATCTTAATGGCTAGCTTGATTTTATGGGCAGCCTTATCTCAATGGATGAAGAAAATTACTAGAAAATAAAAGAGAAGGAGCCAGAATGGCGATTGAAAATTACATGCCAGATTTTGCTGTGGAAGCAGTTTATGATCTGACAGTCCCAAGCCTGCAGGCGCAGGGAATCAAGGCTGTTTTGGTCGATTTGGATAATACCCTCATTGCTTGGAACAACCCTGATGGGACGCCAGAGATGAAGCAATGGCTACATGATCTTCGGGACGCGGGCATTCGCATTATCGTAGTCTCAAATAACACTAAGAAACGCGTCCAAAGAGCAGTTGAGAAGTTTGGAATTGATTACGTCTATTGGGCTCTGAAACCCTTCACATTTGGGATTGACCGTGCCATGAAGGAATTCCACTATGAGAAAAGCGAAGTGGTCATGGTTGGCGACCAGCTCATGACAGATATACGAGCAGCCCACCGTGCTGGCATTCGCTCGATTTTAGTCAAACCCTTGGTCCAACATGACTCGATTAAAACACAGATTAACCGAGCTCGTGAGCGTCGTGTGATGCGAAAAATCACTGAAACGTACGGACCGATTACATATAAAAAAGGAATTTAACTATGGAAGAAATTCTCTGTATTGGTTGTGGAGCAACCATTCAGACGACAGACAAGGCTGGTCTTGGCTTTACTCCCCAGTCGGCACTCGAAAAAGGTTTGGAGACTGGCGAAGTCTATTGCCAACGCTGTTTCCGTCTCCGCCACTACAATGAAATCACGGATGTCCAGTTGACGGACGATGATTTCCTCAAACTCTTGCACGAGGTGGGAGATAGTGATGCCTTGGTGGTCAATGTCATTGACATCTTTGACTTTAATGGCTCTGTTATCCCAGGTTTGCCACGTTTTGTATCGGGTAATGATGTCCTCTTGGTCGGGAATAAAAAAGATATCCTGCCTAAGTCAGTTAAGCCGAGCAAGATTAGCCAGTGGCTCATGGAACGTGCCCACGAAGAAGGTCTTCGTCCAGTCGATGTCGTCCTAACTTCAGCACAAAACAAATATGCCATTAAGGAAGTCATCGACAAGATTGAACACTACCGTAAGGGCCGTGATGTCTATGTGGTCGGTGTGACCAACGTTGGAAAATCAACTCTAATCAATGCCATTATCCAAGAAATCACGGGTGATCAGAATGTCATTACGACTTCGCGTTTCCCAGGGACAACCTTGGATAAGATTGAGATTCCGCTTGACGACGGATCTTATATCTACGATACGCCGGGGATTATCCACCGCCACCAGATGGCCCACTACTTGACGGCCAAAAACCTCAAGTATGTCAGCCCTAAAAAGGAAATCAAACCTAAAACCTATCAGCTCAATCCTGAACAAACTCTATTTTTAGGTGGTCTCGGACGTTTTGACTTCATTGCGGGTGAGAAGCAAGGTTTCACTGCCTTCTTTGACAATGAATTGAAACTCCATCGTACTAAGCTTGAAGGCGCTGGTGCTTTCTACGACAAGCACCTTGGAACTCTTCTAACCCCACCAAATAGCAAGGAAAAAGAAGATTTTCCAAAACTAGTCCAACATGTCTTTAACATTAAGGACAAGACAGACCTAGTCATCTCTGGACTCGGCTGGATTCGCGTAACAGGCACCGCAAAAGTCGCCGTCTGGGCACCAGAAGGCGTCGCCGTCGTCACACGAAAAGCAATTATTTAAACACAGAAAGGAAAGGGTTTTCTGAACTCGGACGAGCAGGGCGAGCCCCATAGGGAATACTTTTCGCTGTGGTGCTAGTTGGTACAAGTGATTGTACCAACTGCGGAAAATTTGAGACCTTAGGCTCAAATTTTAGTCATGAAAGTCCGAAGGACTTTGCTGACGTCCGTCACCACTTCAGAAAAGTATAAAAAGAAACTCTTTTAAAGAAATTATGTCATTAACATCAAAACAACGTGCCTTCCTCAACAGTCAGGCACACACCCTCAAACCCATCATCCAAATCGGGAAAAATGGACTCAACGACCAAATCAAAACCAGCGTCCGTCAGGCTCTTGATGCCCGTGAATTGATCAAGGTTACTCTTTTGCAAAACACCGATGAAAATATCCACGAAGTAGCTGAAATTTTGGAAGAAGAAATCGGTGTGGATACAGTCCAAAAAATCGGACGCATCTTGATTTTGTTTAAACAATCCAGCAAGAAAGAGAATCGCAAGATTTCTAAAAAAGTCAAAGAAATCTAAAAACCTACTCCAAATAACTGTTTATACAGAGAAATAAAGGAGACTAGCCTATGGCAATCGAATTATTGACCCCCTTTACCAAGGTAGAGTTGGAGCCAGAAATCAAGGAGAAAAAACGCAAACAAGTCGGGATTTTAGGGGGGAATTTTAACCCTGTTCACAATGCCCATCTGATCGTTGCGGATCAAGTGCGCCAGCAGTTGGGACTGGACCAAGTTCTGCTCATGCCTGAGTACCAACCTCCTCACGTAGATAAAAAGGAAACCATCCCTGAGCACCATCGTCTCAAGATGCTTGAGTTGGCGATTGAGGGGATTGAAGGTCTGGCCATTGAAACTATTGAGTTGGAGCGCAAGGGCATTTCCTATACCTACGACACCATGAAGATTTTAACAGAGAAGAATCCAGATACGGATTATTACTTTATCATAGGTGCCGATATGGTGGACTATCTGCCTAAGTGGTACCGAATTGATGAGCTGGTCGATATGGTTCAGTTTGTAGGGGTTCAGCGCCCACGCTACAAGGCAGGGACTTCCTATCCCGTTATCTGGGTGGATGTGCCTCTCATGGACATCTCGTCCAGCATGGTGCGGGACTTCCTTGCCCAAGGTCGGAAACCCAACTTTCTCCTACCTCAGCCTGTGCTAGACTACATCGAGAAGGAGGGTCTCTACTGATGGTCTATCAAGACTATATCAACTGCTCTCGTGAGGCTTTGTTGGAAAAAATGGCAGAGCTTCTGCCTGAAAAACGCTTAACCCATTGCTTGGGTGCGGAGCGTGCAGCCATAGAACTGGCTCAGCGCTTTGGTGTGGATAGTGAGAAGGCAGGTCTAGCAGGCCTTCTTCATGACTATGCTAAGAAGTTGTCAGATCAAGAATTTCTGGACTTGATTGACCGTTATCAGCTAGATCCTGATCTCAAAAATTGGGGTAATAATGTCTGGCATGGTATGATTGGCATCTACAAGATTCAAGAAGATTTGAATTTGCATAATCCAGAAATCCTACGAGCTATTGAAATCCATACAGTCGGAGCTGGTCAGATGACCGACTTAGATAAGGTTATCTATGTCGCAGACTATATCGAGCACAATCGTGCCTTTCCTGGAGTGGACGTGGCGCGTGAGATTGCGAGTCTATCGCTCAATAAGGCAGTGGCCTACGAAACAGCTCGTACCGTGGAGCATCTAGCTCATCAGGGATTCCCCATCTATCCCCAAACCCTTGAAACCTATAACGCCTTTGTGCACTATTTGAAAGAGGACTAAATGAACGAAAAAGAATTACTAGAACTAGTCGTGAAAGCGGCTGATGAGAAACGCGCGGAGGATATCCTCGCACTTGATGTACAAGATTTGACTAGCGTGACAGACTACTTTGTTATCACTAGCTCAATGAATAGCCGTCAGTTGGACGCTATCGCTGATAACATCCGTGAAAAAGTAGCTGATGCAGGCTTTAAAGGTAGCCATATCGAAGGTGATGCAGCTGGAGGCTGGGTCCTACTAGACCTCGGCGCTGTCGTTGTGCATGTCTTTTCGGAAGAAATGCGTGCCCACTATAACCTAGAAAAACTATGGCATGAGGCGGATTCAGTAGATATTTCAGAAGCTCTTGCTTAGAAGACGAACTCAGTTGTAGTCAACTGGGTTTCTTTGCTTATTTTAGCAAAATTGATAGAAAGGTAAAGGGCGAGTGGTGTTTGCCATTGACGCTCTTGGTATGATGATTATGGCAACTTATGAAACCTTTGCGGCGGTCTATGATGCGGTTATGGATGACAGTTTATACGACAAATGGACGGATTTTTCGCTTCGTCACTTGCCTAAGACCAAGGAGAGAAAGAAACTCTTGGAATTGGCTTGTGGTACAGGAATTCAATCAGTGCGCTTCTCTCAGGCTGGTTTTGATGTGACTGGACTTGACTTGAGTGGAGATATGTTGAAGATTGCTGAGAAGAGGGCGGCTTCAGCCAAGCAAAAGATTGATTTTATTGAAGGCAATATGCTGGATTTGTCCAAGGCAGGTCAATATGATTTTGTCACTTGTTATTCGGACTCAATCTGCTACATGCAGGATGAAGTGGAAGTAGGAGACGTCTTTAAGGAAGTTTATAATTCCCTCAACGAAGATGGTGTCTTTATCTTTGATGTGCATTCGACCTACCAGACAGACGAAGTTTTTCCAGGCTATTCTTATCATGAAAATGCAGAAGATTTTGCAATGCTTTGGGATACTTATGAGGATGCGGCACCTCACTCCATCGTGCATGAGTTGACTTTCTTTGTCAAGGAGTCTGACGGTTCCTTTAGTCGCCACGATGAAGTGCATGAGGAGCGGACTTATGAGGTTCTGACCTATGATATTTTGCTGGAACAGGCTGGATTTAAGTCTTTCAAACTCTATGCAGACTTTGAGGACAAGGAGCCAACAGAAACCAGCACCCGTTGGTTTTTTGTCGCGCAGAAGTAGGAGATTATCATGACCATCACAGGTATTATCGCGGAGTTTAATCCTTTTCATAATGGACACAAATACCTGCTGGAACAAGCTGAAGGACTGAAAGTCGTGGCTATGTCTGGAAATTTCATGCAGAGAGGCGAGCCTGCTATTGTGGATAAGTGGACAAGGGCCCAGATGGCACTGGAAAATGGAGCGGATCTGGTGGTGGAATTGCCCTTTTTAGTCAGTGTTCAGGCGGCGGATTTCTTCGGCCAAGGAGCTGTGGATATCTTGGCTAGGTTGGGCATTGATACTCTGGCTTTTGGGACGGAGGAAGTTCTAGATTACCAGAAAATCGCTGACTTATACACAGAGCAGGGGGCTGAGATGGAGAAATTTGTGGAAAATCTGCCTGATTCTCTTTCCTATCCACAGAAAACCCAAGCCATGTGGAAGGAATTTGCAGATCTTGATTTTTCAGGCAATACACCCAATCATGTCCTTGCTCTGGCTTATGCCAAGGCGGTTGCAGGACGAAATATCAAGCTGCATCCGATTCAGCGTCAGGGGGCGGGTTACCATTCTGTGGATAAAGATGTGGACTTTGCTTCGGCAACAGCCCTCCGTCAACACCAGAAGGACCAAGATTTCTTAGAACGCTTTATGCCTTCTGTTGCCCTATTTGAGCAGGCCAGTAAGGTGAGCTGGGATGACTATTTTCCCTTGCTCCGCTATCAAATCTTGTCAAATCCCGACCTAACCACCATCTATCAGGTCAATCAAGAAATGGCTGTGCGCATTAAGGAAGCCATCAAGATAGCCCAGTCTGTTGACGAATTGGTCGAGGCGGTTGCCACCAAACGTTACACTAAGGCGCGTGTCAGACGCCTATTGCCCTATATCTTGGTGCAAGCTAGAGAAGGTGACTTGCCAGAAGCCATTCATGTCCTTGGATTTACTGAAAAAGGAAGACAACACCTTAAGTCCCTGAAAGGGCAGGTCCATATAGTCAGCCGAATTGGCAGAGAACCTTGGGATGCTATGACCCAAGAGGCAGACCAGATTTATCAACTTGGAAATCCAAGTATAGCAGAACAGAATTTTGGAAGAGTGCCGATTAGAATAGAAAGAAACTAAGTCTACTGAAAGGTAGGCTTTTTGAGATTTTTTACGAATAATACTCTTCGAAAATCTCTTCAAACCACGTCAACATCGCCTTGCCGTATATAT
>NZ_VMLI01000023.1:39456-94572 GCF_013276625.1 Streptococcus sp. 9903
TTTTCATTGAGTATAAATAGATGGAAAAGAAAATCTTGTACAAGTTCCTGACAATTTCTTTCTTTTCGTGTATAATAGTGGAAAAGAGGTAAAACGAGGTATGGTTATGGAAGCAGTTCTTTACTCAACATTCCGAAATCATTTAAAAGACTACATGAAGAAGGTCAATGATGAATTTGAGCCTTTAACGGTGGTTAATAAAAATCCAGATGAGGACATTGTAGTTCTTTCAAAGAGCGAATGGGATAGTATTCAAGAAACTCTTAGAATCGCTCAAAATAAGGAATTATCTGACAAGGTCTTGCGAGGAATGGCTCAAGTCCGTGCTGGAAGCACTCAGGTCCATATTATTGAGGAGTGAGGAATGCTACTCAAGTTTACAGAAGATGCCTGGGCAGATTATTGCTACTGGCAAACTCAGGATAAGAAAACACTAAAAAGAATCAATAAACTAATCAAGGATATTCAACGTGATCCATTTACAGGAATAGGAAAACCAGAACCACTCAAGTATGACTACCAAGGAGCCTGGTCACGTCGTATTGACGCAGAAAATCGCTTGATTTATATGATGGATGGGGATAGCGTGGCTTTCTTGTCTTTCAAAGATCATTACTAAGTCTACTGAAAGGTGGGCTTTTTATTTTTTAAATTTTTATGAGTAAGTTTAAGATAAAGTTTTTTAGAAAATGACAGAATCCTTAATACAAAAGACAAAAACTCAGTAAAAAAATTAGTATATGAACTTCGATCTTTACCCTTGAATCCGCTTTATAACTCTTAATTTGTGGTATAATGAAGAGAATTGTTAATAATAAAAACAGGGGAAGTAAATGTCTAATTTCAAAGAAAAACTACCACTATTCCAAGTAAATGACATCCAAATTTCTAATGATGTCAATACGGTTTGGTCTATCGCTAACACCCTTAGAGGAGCTTATCGAGCAGATAAGTATCGCGATGTCATCATTCCAATGTTTGTCCTGACTCGTTTAGAAGCTGCCTTGCTGCCAACCAAGGATCAGGTGGTAGCACAATACAAAGCAAATCCCAATACACCTGAGAAAGTGTTGGAGAAACTCTCAGGCTATCGTTACTACAATGTTAGTCCTTTTACGTTGGAAAATCTTCAAAACGATCCAAATGCAATCGAGGAGAATTTTCTAGCCTATCTGGATGGCTATTCCTATCGTGTCAAGGACATCATTGAAAACCTAAAATTTAAAGAGCAAGTCCGTACCCTAGCCCAGAGTGGTCGCCTTTTCACGGTTATTAAAAAGTTCTCTCAAATTGATTTGTCTCCAAGTTCAGTTGACTCTATGCGTATGGGCTACATGTTTGAGGATATCATCCGCCGATTTTCTGAAAATGAGGAAGCGGGGTCTCACTATACCCCTCGTGAGGTTATTGCTCTGATGGTCAATCTCCTCTTGATCGAGGCAGACGAAGAACTTTTTGTTGATAAAAAAGAGTTGAAAATACTAGATATGGCGGCTGGAACTGGGGGGATGCTGGCTACAGCTAAAAGCTATATCCGTCAGTTGAATACAGGAGCCACTGTCCGACTCTTTGGTCAGGAAGTTTTGCCTGAAACCTTTGGGATTGGTCGTGCAGATATGCTAATTCGTCAGGAAGACTCTGACTATTTTGTGAAGGTGGATACCTTAAAAGATCCAGATCCTTTTCCAGATACTAAAATGAGCTTTGTCATCGCTAACCCTCCCTTCGGTCAAGCTTGGGGTGGTAAGGATGCGGATGATGGGGTTGAGGATGCAGTTAAGAAAGATCATCAACTCTTTGACAAAACAGAAGGTCGTCAAGGTCGTTTTGTCGCGACTCCAGGAACTGGAGATGCTCAACTACTCTTCCATCTTCATGCTCTTGCAAAATTAGAAGAAAATGGCCGTGCAGCCATCATTTCAAATGGGTCTCCCCTCTTTTCAGGTGGGACATCATCGGGAGAAAGTCAGATTCGCCGTTATATCCTTGAGAATGATTTGCTAGAAGCTATAGTCGCCCTTCCAGGTCAATTTTTCTATAACACAGGAATTGGGATTTATATCTGGATTTATAATAAAAACAAGTCTCTTGAGCGCCAGAACAAGGTTCAGTTTATTGATGCGGCGGAGGAGTTTGTTCCTCTACGTAAATCTCTAGGTCAAAAACGCCGTGAGTTGTCCCAAGATAACATCCGTCAGATCCTTCGCTGGTACGATGATTTTCAAGAAAATGACCATGTAAAAATCTTTGACAATCAAGAGTTTCTCTATCGAGAGTTTACAGTTATGCAACCTCTGCAACGTCGTGGCCAGATAAGCGAAGAAACAATTGAGAAAGCGAAAAGTGTTCCTTTTCTAGCTAAACTATTTGATGAATACAAGTACCAAGAATTGCTAGAGATGGAACCACGTTCAGCCAAGGATGAGAAAAAATTACAGGACTTTGTAACTGGCAAGACCAAGCAAGAAGCTATCCTGACAGCTCTTGCTAAGGGAAGCTCTGACAAGACCTATCCTGACTTTGAGAACTTTGCCCAAGTCATCAAGGCCTTGCTGGGAGAGTTTAAGCTTACGCCTGCCAATGTCAATGCGCTAGCCTTAGCTATGAGTGAAATGGACAAGACAGCAGAGGTTATCCGAACCAAGAAGAAAGACAAGGCAAATGAGATTGCCGATGGGATTGTCTATGATAAGACAACCAAGGACAGTGAAATCGTTAAGCTGACAGAGGATGTGGAAACCTATTTTGCGCGTGAGGTCTATCCCCATGTACCTGACGCCCACTACTGGTTTGATGAGGAAAAAGGCTATGGAGCAGAGATTCCTTTTACCCGCTATTTCTATCACTACCAAGCACCAGAAAGTGCCGACAAGCTCTTGGCAGAGTTTTATGAACTGGAAGCAGAACTACAGACTCTCTTGGAGGAACTAAAATATGACTAGGATGAAAGAGAGTGGCATCGACTGGATCGGACAGATACCAGAGGAGTGGTATCTAGGAAAAGTAAAGTTTTTTTCAAAAATTTCTGCTGGGGCAACTCCTGATAGAAATAATATATTTTTTTGGAACGGAGATATAAATTGGATGTCTTCAGGTGAAGTGAATCAGGAAGTTGTAACTCATACTGCTGAAACTATCACAACTTTAGCATTGAAGAGAACCTCCACAAAATTGCTACCAATAGGAACTGTGATGCTTGCTTTAAATGGTCAAGGTAAAACCAAAGGAACCGCAGCTGTTTTAGCAATTGAAACAGCATCAAATCAATCCTTAGCATCCTTTATAGTTGATAATGCAAAGGTGAATAACATATATCTATATTATTTTTTAAAAGCGAACTATTCTAATATTAGAGGTTTAAAAGGTGAAGATAGAGATGGTTTAAATTTGCAATTAGTTTCAAATATTATTATTCCACTATTGGATATCAAAGAACAACAAAAAATTGCTGATTTTCTTGATAAGAAAACTGCCCAATTAGATAAGGTTAAATCCCTATTGGAAGAGCAAATTCAAAAACTTAAAGACTACCGCGCTAGCTTGATTTATGAAACAGTCACAAAAGGATTGGATAAAACAGTCCCCATGAAAGATTCAGGTATCGACTGGGTTGGACAAGTTCCTGAAGGGTGGGGAGTAGGAAAAGTTAAGTATTTTTCACAAATTTCTGCTGGAGCAACTCCTGATAGAAATAATTCGCTTTTTTGGAATGGAAATATCAACTGGATGTCATCAGGTGAGGTTAATCAGGGTATTGTAAAGTATACCTCTGAAACTATTACAGACTTAGCATTAAAAAGAACATCAACAAAATTACTTCCCAATGGGACTGTCATGCTTGCATTAAATGGTCAGGGAAAGACGAAAGGAACAGCAGCTGTTTTAGCAATTGAATCGGCTTCTAATCAATCTCTTGCATCATTTATAGTTGATAACAAAACATTGAATAATATGTATTTATATTATTTTTTTGTAGCAAACTACTATAACATTAGAGGCTTGAAAGGCGAGGATAGAGATGGTTTGAATTTGCAGTTAGTTTCAAATATAGTTATTCCTCTATTTGAAATCGAGAAACAACAAAAAATTGTTGATTTTCTTGATAAGAAAACAGTTCAAATAGATAAACTTATTCAAATTAAGAACGAGCAAATTAAAAATATTAATAAACAACGACAAACTCTTATTTATGATTATGTAACAGGGAAGAGGAGGGTATATTAAATGGTTGCATATGGCGATGATAACCGAAAAAAGGTCAAATTTCTCTATTTTCAAACTCGTGTTGAGTATAGACAAAATAATAATATTGTTCATGAGATGTATGACTTAACTACGTGGTGTTCAGATGCGATGTCTAGTTTATCTATTTCAGATAAAAATTATGAATTTGGTGGAGACACAATTCGTTTGCAAAACATGCATGTGAATCATGATGGGCTATTGGAATTACGTTTTACGAGATTAAGTGAAATCCAAACATCATATGTAGCTCGTAAGACTTCAGATATAGAATCGGATTTTGAATTAGAAGAAAATGAATATCCTGCTCAGGATACAATGATACTATTCGATCCTGCAAACTGTGTTGCTATGGTACAAAAAAATATTCAAGGTCTGTCTATTCGTGGAATTATTGAATATATAAATTATTTCTGGAATTTAGAAAAAATAGATAAACAGAAAATAGATTTTTTACCAATAGTATCTAAAGAAATATTTCAGAGAGTACGAAGATGCAATGGGGTTAAAAAACTAACAATAAAAACAGCGAACACGTTTGACAAGAAGAATAATGTTGCAAGAAAGGTTTCTGATAGTTTTAATGGCGTTTTAGAAAAAATTATAAGCGATGCTTCCCCATTAAAAGGGCTAAATGTTGAGGTTTCTTTTGTTGCCGCGCCTAGAAATAAAGAGGAAATATTAGATGTTGAAGAAGTTGATAAGATTATGCAGCAAATCGAAGAAAATCCTCATTCATTTTCAAAGGCTCATTTGTCTATATTGAATGAGTACAATAAAATTGAACCTTTGAACTTATTAAATGCGCTTATTTGTGACAGTTATGAATTTACTTTACCACCCAAACAAAGATTAAATCCTGATAGTGTTCTTTTTGAAATGAGGAGATTATATCTGGGTGATGAAAATACAACTGCTCGTAAACATGAAATAAATAGGACAATACCATGAGAAATTCTCTTCTAAATATTACTTATCCTTGGTTTCTGGGATTATTTGTTTTATTTTTAAGTATATGTTTGTCTATAGGGCCTGACATGTTAGGGTACGAAAATATTTTAGAATCACTTATTCAGTTTTCTGGACTAATCATTGGATTTTATACATCTATGTACGGAATTGTTTTAGTTGCAGGAAATATACTGCTTACTAAATTTGAAGAGAATAGAGTTGAAAAAGTATTCAAGAATAATCTAATTCAATCCTTGGTGTCAGCTTTTGCGATATATATATTTTCTGTTATTATGCAAGAATTACGATATCATAACAATGTATTGTTTTTATTAGGTGAAAATCAGATAAAAGTTAATTATGTTGGATTTTATATTTGGATATTTAGTGCGGGTGTGTTTTTAGGTATGTCATATCGTTCTATAAGACTACTTTTAAAAATGCTATTCTATAAATCTGAGGATGAAGTAAGATTGAAATCAAACACGGATACAGAAACAGAAGAAGAAAAAATAGAAAGATACTCCCGTATTAACGGAGGTAAATTTTAAACTATTGAAATTTGTCTTGTATAGATAGTGAAATGAATTTTTTGCAAATTAGTAAGTAATAGAAATAGAGAAAAAGAAAGTGAGAAGCTATGGCAAATTTGGGCTTGAAGGAGCGCTATGATTTCCAGCAGTGGATTATCAAAGACTTGAAAGAAAAAAATGACTATATTCAGCGGGACGCTACTTTCTACGATCCTAGATTAGCCATGGATGTGGAACTCCTGTGGGATTTTCTGATGGAGACCCAAGAGGAGACCATGGACTATCTTCTTAAAAAGCTTAGCAAGGAGACAATCGTCAATCTGATTAATAAAGAAATCGTCAAGGGTGGCTTTTTATTCGCCTTAAAAGAGGGTGTCTTTATTGAAAATAAACAACTTCGTCTTCTCTACCGTAAACCTGCGACTAGTTTTAATGAAAAGGCTGTTCAACAATACCAA
Organism: Streptococcus sp. 9903; assembly: GCF_013276625.1. Lineage (NCBI taxonomy): Bacteria > Bacillati > Bacillota > Bacilli > Lactobacillales > Streptococcaceae > Streptococcus > Streptococcus sp. 9903. Next base: position 45,641 of record NZ_VMLI01000023.1, read on the forward strand.
TCCAACTGTCTATCTGTTATGGAAGAAGTGGTTTATGAGGAGAGCGACCGCATTGACCTTGTTATCTTTATCAATGGATTAGCACTATTTGCTATAGAGCTTAAGTTTAATACCAGTGGTCAGTCTGTTCAGGATGCCATCAAGCAGCTCAAGGGGCGCAATCCTAAGAATCGTCTTTTCCGTTTTGAACAGGGAGTCTTGGCTTCCTTTGCAGTGGATACCCTAGAAGTCTATATGACGACGCAATTGAAAGGACAAGAAACCTATTTTCTACCTTTTAATGTGGGGAAAGGGGAAGGTATTGAGATGGGAAGTGGCAACCCTCACAACCCTGATGGTGTCAATACAGACTACTTGTGGCTTGATGTCTTGACCAAGGATAGTATTCTCCAGTTACTAGAGAGTTTTATCTTTTTTGAGATGGATAAGCATAAAAAGAAGACCCTGATTTTCCCGAGATACCATCAGCGAAGAGCAGTTAGCCGTCTCCTAGAGGACATGAAAGTCAACCATACTGACAGTAATTATCTGATTCAGCACTCAGCTGGTTCAGGTAAAACCAATACCATAGCATGGTTGGCTCACAGCTTAGTTTCTCTTCATGATGATCAGAATCAAAACATCGTAGATACTGTATTAATCGTAACAGACCGTATCGTAGTTGACCGTCAATTGCAAGAAGCAGTCAAGGAAATCTCCCACAAGCCTGGAGTGGTCAAGGTAATGGGCGACAAAGAAACCTCCAGTGACTTAGCGGATGCGATTGCAGGAAATACAAAAATCATAGCTACGACGATTCATAAGTTTGCCCAAATCAACCAATCCAACTGGATGTCTGTAGGGAACACTGCGAAAAAGAAATTTGCCATCCTGATTGATGAAGCCCACAGTTCAACGACAGGATCCTATATGAGTTCGGTTAGTCAAGTCTTGACAGAAACAGATACAGAAGATGGAACTATCGATGAGATTCAAGAAGTAAGTGTTGCGGATGCTATCGAGCAGGAGATTGCTCGGACAGGTAAGCAGGACAATGTCTCAATCATTGCCTTCACTGCAACTCCCAAGGCGACAACTCTACAGCTATTTGGGACAACACAAGCAGATGGTTCTAAAGCTCCTTTTGATGTTTATAGTATGAAGCAAGCTATTGAGGAAGGTTTTATTCTAGATGTTTTAGATAACTATACGACTTATAAGACCTATTACAAGCTCAATAAAGCAGTTGAAGAAGATCCTGAGCTAAAAACGACTCTTGCTAAGCGTAAGATTGCAAAGTTTGTAGAATTATCTGATGAAAATATCAATCAAAAGGTTGAAATTATCATGGATCACTTTATCAGTCATGATATTATGGCTGAATTGGGTGGTCAAGGTAAGGCTATGATTGTGACTTCGGGTCGTGAGGCAGCAGTTAAGTATCAATTGGCCTTTCAAAAGTACTTCAAAGACCACAGTATCACTAGTATTGGAACCCTGATTGCCTTTTCTGGCAAGGTTGATTATCAAGGTAGTGAATATACTGAGTCGCAAATGAATCAGGTCAAGGAAGATTATTTGAAAGATCATTTTGATACGGAAGACTACCAAATCCTGATTGTGGCAAATAAGTATCAGACAGGGTTTGACCAACCAAAACTGGTTGCTATGTATGTGGATAAAAAGTTGCGAAGTGTTGCTGCGGTGCAAACATTGTCTCGTTTGAATCGTATCTATAGAGGCTACAACAAGAAGACCTTTATCCTTGATTTTAAAAATACTTATGACGATATTCGCTCAGCTTTTTCTCCCTACTACCGTGAGACTATTTTAGCAGATACAGTCACACCTAGCGATGTCTTGACCTTGGATCGGAAAATTGATGAGTATGGTATTTTGGACAGTGATGTTGTTCATGAGTTTAATCAATTCTTATACCAAGAAAAGAGAAACAGCAGAGAAAAACAAAAGATGGTTTCTCTGTTAAATCAAGGTTATGATAGAGTTAGACGGTTTGATGAGAAAGAACAACTTTCTATTCGAAAGGTTATTCGAGGTTTTCTTAGAATGTATACTTTCTTGATTCAGGCAACTGCTTATCAAAATGAAGTTCTGCACGAACGTTATAATTATCTGCAAAGCCTTGTCAAGATGATTGATGTTCGCATTGGAGGAAATGATTTTACAATAGCAGATAAGATCGTAGTGGACTATATGAAACATAAGCAAACAGGTTCTTTCAGGTCAGTTTCTGAATTGGAATATCATCCAGAGTTAATACTTACCAAGCCAAGTACTGGAGGTGTTACGACTGACCAGGAGAAGCGTTTATCTGAAATCTTAGATGAAATTAACGAACAGTTGGATTTGGATATTGATCACCAAGTCGGTCTAAGTGGAGCGGTATCCATTCGTGAATTGATGAAAAAGAATCCGAGACTAAAGCAATCTGCTCGTGTCAACTCCAGAGAAGACTTCGTTTTTGCTTTTGAAGAAGAGATTGACAATGCTCTCATAGAAGGATACTCTCAGAGTCAAGATTTATTTGGTGCTCTATTAAATAATGATTCTTTCAAGAAGAGATTAGCAGATATATTTATTGATGATGTGTTCAAAAGTTTGAAGGGATCCGAAGAAGTGTAATCCTAAAATTCAGACTAATTTCCCCAAAACATATTCTATTTTAGGTTTGTGAAAATCACTTTTTTATGGTAGAATGTAAAAGAATGTATGTCATTCGGAATAACAATAAAATGAGGTAAAAACATGGAAATCATGTCGCTTGCGATTGCTGTTTTTGCCGTCATCATTGGTTTAGTCATTGGATATGTCAGCATCTCAGCTAAGATGAAATCATCTCAGGAAGCTGCGGAGTTGATGCTTTTAAATGCTGAACAAGAAGCAACTAATTTACGTGGACAAGCTGAGCGTGAAGCGGATTTACTTGTTAATGAAGCTAAGCGTGAAAGCAAGTCTCTTAAAAAAGAAGCACTATTGGAGGCCAAAGAAGAAGCCAGAAAATACCGTGAAGAAGTGGACGCTGAATTCAAATCAGAACGTCAAGAACTCAAACAAATCGAAAGTCGTTTGACAGAGAGAGCTACTAGCCTTGACCGTAAGGACGACAATTTGACGAGTAAAGAACAAACACTTGAACAAAAAGAACAAAGTATTTCTGATAGAGCGAAAAACCTTGATGCGCGTGAAGAGCAATTAGAGGAAGTCGAAAGACAAAAAGAAGCAGAACTAGAGCGTATTGGTGCCCTGTCTCAGGCAGAAGCACGAGATATTATCTTGGCTCAGACAGAGGAGAACTTGACCAAGGAGATTGCCAGCCGTATTCGTGAAGCTGAGCAAGAGGTCAAGGAACGTTCTGACAAAATGGCCAAGGACATCCTGGTTCAAGCTATGCAACGTATTGCTGGTGAATATGTAGCGGAGTCAACAAACTCAACAGTTCATCTACCAGACGATACTATGAAGGGACGCATTATTGGTCGTGAAGGTCGTAACATTCGTACCTTTGAAAGTTTGACAGGGGTCGATGTGATTATCGACGATACACCAGAAGTGGTGACCTTGTCAGGATTTGACCCGATTCGTCGTGAGATTGCCCGTATGACTATGGAAATGTTGCTCAAAGATGGTCGTATCCACCCAGCTCGTATCGAAGAGTTGGTTGAGAGAAACCGTCAAGAGATCGACAATAAAATCCGTGAATACGGTGAGGCCGCTGCCTATGAGATTGGTGCGCCAAACCTTCATCCAGACTTGATGAAGATTATGGGTCGTTTGCAATTCCGCACTTCTTATGGACAAAATGTTTTGCGTCATTCGATTGAGGTTGCTAAGTTGGCTGGTATTATGGCCAGTGAGCTTGGTGAAAATGCGGCTCTTGCCCGTCGTGCTGGCTTCCTTCACGATATCGGGAAAGCCATTGACCGTGAGGTTGAAGGTAGCCACGTTGAAATCGGTATGGAATTGGCTCGTAAGTATAAGGAACACCCAGTTGTGGTCAATACGATTGCTAGCCACCATGGCGATGTTGAAGCTGAGAGCGTGATTGCAGTGATCGTCGCTGCAGCAGATGCCTTGAGCGCAGCCCGTCCAGGTGCTCGTAGTGAGTCTCTTGAAAGCTACATCAAACGTCTTCATGATTTGGAAGAAATTGCTAACGGCTTTGAAGGAGTACAAACTAGCTTTGCCCTTCAAGCAGGACGTGAAATTCGTATCATGGTAAATCCAGGACAAATCAAGGACGACAAAGTCACAATCTTGGCTCACAAAGTTCGTGAGAAAATTGAAAACAATCTCGATTACCCAGGAAATATCAAGGTAACCGTGATTCGCGAGCTTCGTGCAGTAGATTATGCTAAATAAATAAGAAAGAGCAGTTGAAAAATTACTGCTTTTTTGTTACACTAGATAGAAAGACTGTAGAAGGATAGTTTGTGTAAAATGCTACTATCTGAAGGAAAATTTTATTTTATTTTTACAGACTGACTAAAAGGAGACACAATGGCAGACCGAGGCTTACTAATCGTTTTTTCTGGTCCTTCAGGGGTTGGAAAAGGAACGGTTAGAAGAGAGATTTTTGAGAGTTCTGAAAACCAATTTCAATACTCTGTATCGATGACGACACGCGCACAACGTCCTGGAGAAGTGGACGGTGTTGACTATTTCTTCCGTACTCGTGAAGAGTTTGAAGAGCTGATTCGTCAAGGACAGATGTTGGAATACGCAGAATATGTCGGCAACTATTATGGAACTCCTCTGACCTATGTCAATGAAACCTTGGACAAGGGAATCGATGTTTTCCTTGAAATTGAAGTTCAGGGCGCTCTTCAGGTCAAGAAAAAGGTTCCAGATGCTGTCTTTATCTTCCTGACACCACCAGATTTGGATGAATTGCAAGATCGTTTGGTAGGACGTGGAACAGACAGTGCAGAAGTGATTGCCCAACGAATCGAAAAAGCCAAGGAAGAAATTGCGCTTATGCGTGAGTATGATTATGCGATTGTCAACGATCAGGTGCCCCTAGCTGCTGAGCGTGTCAAACGTGTGATCGAAGCAGAGCACTTCCGTGTGGATCGTGTCATTGGTCACTATCAGGAGATGTTACCAAAATCTCCAACTACCCGATAAAATTTAGAAAATAGGTACAAGCAAATGATGTTAAAACCCTCTATTGATACCTTGCTCGACAAGGTTCCATCAAAATATTCACTCGTAATCTTGGAAGCAAAACGTGCCCACGAATTGGAAGCAGGTGCGCCAGCAACTCAAGGTTTTAAGTCTGAAAAATCAACTCTTCGCGCTTTAGAAGAAATCGAATCAGGAAACGTTACAATTCACCCAGATCCAGAAGGAAAACGTGAAGCTGTGCGTCGCCGTGTCGAAGAAGAAAAACGCCGCAAAGAAGAAGAAGAAAAGAAAATCAAAGAGCAAATTGCTAAAGAAAAAGAAGATGGTGAAAAAATTTAAGGTTGGGGGGACTCAATCTTATTTTTTCTATTGCAAGAATGTACTGACAAGGAGGAGGTGAGAAGATGGCTATAGCCAAGATTATTGTAGATGTGCCCTTGATGCAGACGGACCAGCCCTATAGTTACAGGATTCCTGAGGAATTTGAGGGAATGCTAGAAGTTGGGATGCGGGTTCACGTGCCCTTCGGTAAGGGAAATCGCCTGATTCAAGGGATTGTTCTTGGTTTGGATTCTCAATCAGATGAGGAAGAGATGGAGCAAGATTTAAAAGATATTGCTGAGGTGCTGGATTTTTCTCCTGTTCTCACGCAAGAACAACTCTGGCTAGCTGAAGAGCTCCGCAAGTCCGTCTTTTCCTATAAAATCTCTATCCTCAAGGCTATGTTACCGGGATTTCTAAACTCCAGCTATGACAAGATTCTCTATCCTCTGGCAGGTCTGGGTCAGGAAGACCGAGAGCGCTTGTTTGGTTCAGAAGATTCGCTTGCCTTTTCTTCTCTGGATTTAGCTAAGCAAGCTGAAATGATGCGTTTGACTAGAAAAGGCCTGCTTGGTCTAGAATATCAGGCGATTGATCAAAAGAAGGTCAAGACCCAGTCTTGGTATGAGGTAGACCTTGCTCAATTAGAAAGTGTAGAGATTTCTACACGCGCCAAGAAAAAGTTAGAATTGAGAGATTATTTGCTTTCTCATCCTGAGAGTGCTTCCTTGTCTAGTTTGCTAGAGTTCTATTCGCGGGAGCAAGTCAACTTCTTTGTAGAACAAGGTGCTGTTACCATAGTCCAAAAGGAAGTTCAACGCTCGGCTGCTTATTTTGAAGGGATTGAGGCAAGTCGGCCTTTGGAATTGAATCCAGAGCAAAGACAGGCGCGTGATGCGGTTGTCAGTGCGATTGGCAGTCATCAGCCTCCCTTCCTCCTTCAAGGGATTACAGGAAGTGGGAAGACCGAGGTTTATTTGCAGATTATCCAAGGGGCCTTGGACAAGGGCAAGACAGCTATTTTGCTGGTACCTGAAATTTCCTTGACTCCACAAATGACGGAGCGCTTTATTGCTCGATTTGGGGACAAGGTGGCCATTCTTCATTCTGGCCTGTCCAATGGTGAAAAGTATGATGAATGGCGCAAAGTGGAACGTGGAGATGCTCAAGTTGTTGTGGGTGCCAGATCGGCCATCTTTGCTCCGCTGAAAAATCTAGGTGTTATGATTATCGATGAGGAGCATGAAGCGACTTATAAGCAGGACAGCAATCCCCGTTATCATGCTAGAGAGGTAGCTATTTTACGGGCTCAGTATAATCAAGCAGCTTTGGTGCTTGGTTCAGCAACTCCTAGTCTGGAAAGCCGTGCTCGGGCTGGCAAAGGCGTCTATCAACATTTACGTCTAACCCAACGGGCCAATCCTTTGGCTACAATCCCTGAGGTTCAAGTGATTGATTTTCGGGACTATATCGGACAAAATGAGACGTCAAATTTTACGCCTCCTTTGTTAGAAGCTATTCAGGACCGTCTGGATAAAAAAGAGCAGGTGGTTCTCATGCTCAATCGTCGTGGTTATTCTAGCTTTGTCATGTGTCGGGAGTGTGGGACCGTGGATACTTGTCCCAACTGTGATATTTCCTTGACCTTGCACATGGATACCAAGACCATGAACTGCCATTATTGTGGCTTCTCGAAGGACATTCCTCAGGCCTGCCCTAACTGTAAGAGCCGAAGTATTCGTTACTATGGGACGGGGACTCAGAAGGCTTATGATGAGCTAGCAGAGCTCTTTCCCCAGGCACGTATTCTGCGTATGGATGTGGATACGACGCGTAAGAAAGGCAGTCATCAAGCTCTACTTGACCAGTTTGGACGAGGGGAAGCAGATATTTTACTAGGTACTCAGATGATTGCCAAGGGATTGGATTTTCCGAATGTAACCCTAGTCGGAGTGCTCAATGCGGATACGGCCTTAAATCTGCCTGATTTCCGTTCTTCTGAAAGAACCTTCCAGCTCTTGACTCAGGTGGCAGGCCGAGCAGGTCGTGCTGAAAAAGCTGGTCAGGTCCTGATACAGTCCTACAATCCTCAGCACTACGCTATTCGATTTGCCAAGGATCAGGATTACGAGGGCTTTTATACCTATGAAATGGGTATCAGACGACAACTTGGTTATCCGCCTTACTATTTTACCATTGGCATTACCCTTTCTCACAAGAAAGAAGAAGAGGTGGTCAAACGTGCCTATGAAGTCATGAACATTTTGCGGTCAGGTTTGTCAGAAACCAGTCACATTCTTGGTCCAACGCCCAAGCCCATCGCTCGTACTCACAACCTCTACCATTACCAGATTTTAATTAAATACCGTTTAGAAGATGAGCTGGGGCCGACTCTCAACCAGGTCTTGGCCTTGACTCAAGAACGGGAAAATAGTGAGCTCCGTCTCAGCATTGACCATGAGCCACAGCAATTTTTATAAGAAGGAGAAGATATGACAAAACTAATCTTTATGGGGACACCCGACTTTTCAGCAACAGTTTTAAAAGGGCTTTTGACAGATGACCGTTACGAAATTCTAGCCGTTGTGACCCAGCCAGACCGCGCTGTCGGACGTAAAAAAGTGATTCAGGAAACCCCAGTTAAACAAGCTGCCAAAGAAGCGGGTCTTCCAATCTACCAACCTGAAAAATTATCTGGAAGTCCAGAGATGGAAGCTATTATGAAGCTAGGAGCAGATGGAATTGTGACTGCCGCATTTGGGCAGTTTCTCCCAAGCAAACTCCTTGATAGCATGGGCTTTGCGGTCAATGTTCATGCTTCCCTCCTTCCTAAACACCGTGGTGGTGCACCTATCCATTATGCCCTGATTCAAGGGGATGAGGAAGCTGGTGTGACCATTATGGAGATGGTTAAGGAAATGGATGCAGGGGATATGATTTCTCGTCGTAGCATTCCGATCACAGATGAGGACAATGTTGGCACCTTGTTTGAAAAATTGGCTCTAGTTGGTCGTGATTTGCTTTTGGACACTTTGCCTGCCTATATTGCTGGGGAAATCAAACCTGAACCGCAGGATCCAAGTCAGGTCACTTTCTCGCCAAATATCAAGCCAGAAGAAGAAAAATTGGACTGGAATAAAAGCAATCGTCAACTCTTTAACCAAATCCGTGGAATGAACCCCTGGCCTGTTGCCCATACTTTCCTTAAGGGTGAGCGCTTTAAGATTTATGAAGCTCTACCAGTAGAAGGTCAGGGAAATCCAGGTGAGATCCTCTCTATTGGCAAGAAAGAATTGATTGTCGCAACGACAGAAGGAGCTCTATCTCTCAAACAAGTGCAACCAGCTGGTAAGCCTCAGATGGACATTGCTTCCTTCCTCAACGGAGTTGGACGGACATTGACTGTAGGAGAACGATTTGGTGACTAAAGTAGAAACGGCTAGAAGTATAGCCCTAGCAGTATTAGAGGATGTCTTTATCAATCAAGCATACTCAAATATCGCCTTAAATAAGCACCTCAAGGGAAGTCAACTTTCAGCAGCGGACAAGGGTTTGGTGACCGAGCTGGTCTATGGAACGGTAGCCCGTAAACTGACTCTGGAATGGTACTTATCCCACTTTATCGAAGACAGAGACCAGTTAGACAGTTGGCTTTATGTCCTTCTTCTCATGAGTGCCTACCAACTCCGCTATTTGGATAAGATTCCAGATCATGCTGTGGTCAATGAAGCAGTGGAATTGGCCAAAGTTCGTAAAAAAGGCAGTGAAAAATTAGTCAACGCCGTCCTTCGTCGTATTCTGCGTGAAGGCTGGCCAGATATTGCTAGCATCAAACGAAAAAACAAACGTGATTCCATTGCCTATTCTCTCCCGGTTTGGCTAGTTGCCAAGCTCAAGGAAGAATACGGAGAAGAGCGAGCGCAAGCTATTTTTGAAAGCCTTTTGGTGCGTAACAAGGCCAGCATCCGAGTGACTGATTTAAGCCGAAAAGAGGAAATCCGAACCTTGTTGGAGGCCAGTGATTCATCCTTGTCTCCTTCTGGTTTGGTTAAGGAGCAGGGGCATTTTGCAGGCCATGATTTGTTTGCAGATGGAGCGATTACCATCCAAGACGAGTCCAGTCAGCTGGTTGCTCCGACGCTTGATTTACAAGGTAATGAGCAGGTTCTAGATGCCTGTGCGGCTCCGGGTGGGAAAACAGCCCATATAGCCTCTTATCTCACGACAGGTCAGGTTACGGCTCTGGACTTGTACGACCATAAGTTGGACTTAATCCAAGAAAATGCCCAACGTCTGGGAGTTGCAGATCGGGTTCAAAGGCAAAAATTGGATGCCAGAAAGGTGCATGAGTTTTTTGGTCAGGATTCATTTGATAAGATTTTGGTGGATGCTCCCTGTTCAGGAATTGGTCTTCTGCGTCGCAAACCAGATATCAAATACAATAAAGAAACGGCAGATTTCGCGTCCTTACAGGAAATTCAGCTAGAAATATTAGGTAGTGTTTGTCAAACACTAGGCAAAGGTGGTATAATAACTTATAGTACCTGTACTATTGTCTCAGAGGAGAATTTTCAAGTCGTTGAGGCGTTTTTAGAAAGTCATCCTGAGTTCGAGCAGGTAAAACTAGAACATGAATGTAAGGATATCATGAAAGACGGATGTATCCTCATTACACCTGAATTGTATGGAAGTGATGGATTCTTCATCAGTCAATTTCGCAAGATATCGGATTAGGAAGGAACTGACACATGGAAATTTCATTATTAACAGATGTTGGTCAGAAACGAACAAATAACCAAGACTATGTCAACCACTATGTCAATAGAGCTGGGCGTACCATGATTATTTTAGCTGATGGGATGGGAGGTCATCGCGCAGGGAATATCGCTAGTGAAATGGCGGTAACAGACCTAGGTATAGCTTGGGTCGATACCCAAATCGATACAGTCAATGAAGTGCGTGAATGGTTCGCCCATTACCTAGAAATTGAAAATCAAAAGATTCACCAGCTTGGTCAGGATGAAGCTTACAGAGGCATGGGAACTACTTTGGAAGTCCTTGCTATTATTGGCAATCAAGCTATCTATGCTCATATTGGTGATTCGCGTATCGGCTTGATTCGTGGAGAAGAATACCATCAGTTGACGAGCGACCATTCTTTGGTCAATGAATTGCTCAAGGCTGGTCAATTGACACCAGAAGAGGCAGAAGCTCACCCGCAAAAAAATATTATCACCCAGTCTATTGGGCAAAAAGATGAAATTCAGCCTGATTTTGGGACAGTTATCCTTGAGTCAGGTGACTATCTCTTGCTCAATAGTGACGGCTTAACCAACATGATTTCAGGCAGTGAGATTCGTGATATTGTAACCAGTGATATTCCTTTAGCAGATAAGACGGAGACACTTGTTCGTTTTGCTAACAATGCAGGAGGTTTAGACAACATTACGGTTGTCCTTGTTTCTATGAACGAGGAGGATGCAGAATGATCCAAATCGGCAAGATTTTTGCCGGGCGCTATCGGATTGTCAAACAGATTGGTCGAGGAGGCATGGCGGATGTCTACCTAGCCAAAGACTTAATCTTAGATGGGGAAGAAGTGGCAGTGAAGGTTCTGAGGACCAACTACCAGACGGACCCGATAGCTGTAGCTCGTTTTCAGCGTGAAGCGAGAGCTATGGCAGATTTAGACCATCCTCATATCGTTCGGATAACAGATATTGGCGAGGAAGACGGTCAACAGTACCTTGCTATGGAGTATGTGGCTGGACTTGACCTTAAACGCTATATCAAGGAACATTATCCTCTTTCTAATGAAGAAGCTGTCCGTATCATGGGACAAATTCTCTTGGCTATGCGTTTGGCCCATACCAGAGGAATTGTTCACAGGGACTTGAAACCTCAAAATATCCTTTTGACACCAGATGGGACTGTCAAGGTTACAGACTTTGGGATTGCAGTAGCCTTTGCTGAGACGAGTCTGACTCAGACTAACTCGATGCTGGGGTCGGTGCATTACTTGTCACCAGAGCAGGCGCGTGGCTCTAAGGCGACTGTACAAAGTGATATCTATGCCATGGGGATTATCTTCTATGAGATGCTGACAGGCCATATCCCTTATGATGGGGATAGTGCAGTGACCATCGCCCTCCAGCATTTCCAAAAGCCCCTGCCGTCCGTTATTGCTGAGAATCCATCTGTGCCCCAGGCTTTGGAGAATGTTGTTATCAAGGCAACTGCTAAGAAATTGACAGATCGCTACAAATCAGTAGCTGAAATGTATGTGGACTTGTCTAGTAGTTTGTCTTATAATCGTCGCAATGAACCAAAGCTGGTCTTTGATGATGCGACTAAGGCGGACACCAAGACTCTACCAAAAGTATCCCAGAGCACCTTGACTTCGATTCCTAAGGTTCAAGCGCAGACAGAACACAAACCAATCAAAAAAACAAGCCAGGTTGTGACAGAGGAAACTTACCAACCACAAGCACCGAAAAAACGTAGATTTAAGATGCGTTACCTGATTTTTTTGGCCAGCATTGTGTTGGTGGCAGCTTCTCTTATTTGGATACTATCCAGAACTCCTGCAACCATTGCCATTCCAGATGTGGCAGGTCAGACAGTTGCGGAAGCCAAGGAAACCCTCAAGAAAGCCAATTTTGAGATTGGCGAGGAGAAGTCAGAGGCCAGTGAAAAGGTGGAAGAGGGGCGGATTATCCGTACAGATCCTGGCGCTGGAACTGGTCGAAAAGAAGGAACGAAAATCAATTTGGTTGTCTCATCAGGCAAGCAATCTTTCCAAATTAGTAATTATGTCGGCCGGAAATCCTCTGATGTCATAGCGGAATTAAAAGAGAAAAAAGTTCCAGATAATTTGATTAAAATTGAGGAAGAAGAGTCGAATGAGAGTGAGGCTGGAACGGTCATGAAGCAAAGTTTACCAGAAGGTACGACCTATGACTTGAGCAAGGCAACTCAAATCGTCTTGACAGTAGCTAAAAAAGCTACGACGATTCAATTAGGGAACTATATTGGACGGAACTCTACAGAAGTCATCTCGGAACTCAAGCAGAAGAAGGTTCCTGAGAATTTGATTAAGATAGAGGAAGAAGAGTCCAGCGAAAGCGAACCAGGAACGATTATGAAACAAAGTCCAGGTGCAGGTATCCCTTATGATTTGAGTAAACCTACTCAAATCGTCTTGACAGTAGCTAAAAAAGTTACAAGTGTTGCCATGCCGAGCTACATTGGTTCCAGCTTGGAGTTTACTAAGAATAATTTGATTCAAATTGTTGGGATTAAGGAAGCCAATATAGAAGTTGTAGAAGTGTCGACAGCTCCCGCTGGAACTGCTGAAGGTACAGTCGTTGAACAAAGTCCTAGAGCAGGTGAAAAGGTAGACCTCAATAAGACTAGAGTCAAGATTTCAATCTACAAACCTAAAACAAGTTCAGCTACTCCTTAAAATCAGATGGATAATCAAAATGAGTAATCAATCTTTGTCATGATTTCATGGCAAAGATTTTTTTTGACTCCAGATTTGTGATAAAATAGAGGGAGTTGATAAAAGGAGGAATGCATGGAAGAGTCAAAAGAATTAAATGCAGTTATTGATGTGATTATGCTAGCGGGGACTATTCTCCTTAAAAGTGGCTCAGAAATTCATCGTGTAGAAGATACCATGATTCGGATTGCGCATTCGCAGGGGATTGTGGATTGCAATGTCCTTGCCATGCCTGCTGCCATCTTTTTCTCCATTGAAAATACCAATATTTCGCGCATGAAGCGCGTGACCTCCTCTTCTTATAACATCGAAAAAGTCTGCGATGTCAACCAGATTTCTCGTCAGCTGGTTGGGGGGCAGATTGATTTAGAAACAGCCTTTAAGCAATTGACGGCCTTGCAAGCCCAACCCCTTCCCTATACTAAGTTGCAGGTAACTTTAGCTGCGACCTTAAGTGCTCCTTTCTTTTCGGTTATGTTTAGTGGAAATATCTACGACGCACTTGGGGCAGGAGTGGCGACCTTATTTGGTTTTGCCTTTTCCCTCTATGTGGAGAAGTTTATCCGAATTCCTTTTGTAACAGCCTTTGCTGGGGCCTTCGTCTTTGGAATGATTGCCCAGTTTTGGGCTCGCTACACAGGCTTTCCTTCAACGGCAGACTTGATTATAGCTGGTGCGGTCATGCCTTTTGTACCAGGGATTGCCTTGACTAATGCCGTTCGTGATATTATGACTAACCACATAAACTCTGGTATGAGCAAGATGTTTGAATCCCTGCTCATTACCCTTGCTTTAGGGGCGGGAACTTCTGTCGCCTTGGTATTGATGAACTAATATGATACTAACAACCTTTTTATTACAAGCAGTAGCAAGTCTTCTTGCTATTATTACCTTTCTAATCGTACTCAATGTTCAGCGGTCCATGCTCTTACCAGGAGGGATTTTGGGCATGGCTGTCTGGCTAATTTATCTCTTGCTTAAAGAACCGACCAATGTTATCGTAGCCACCTTCATTGCGGCTATTATCGGTTCTTGTATCAGCCAGATTTTAAGTATTCTTTATAAGACTCCTGCCGTAGTCTTTATCTTGGCCATCTTGGCACCCTTGGTTCCGGGTTATCTCTCCTATCGGACAACTGCCTTTTTTGTGACAGGGGATTATAATAAAGCGCTGGCAAGTGCGACCTTGGTTGTCATGCTGGCCCTGGTCATTTCCATTGGAATGGCTAGTGGAACAGTGATTCTCAGACTGTATCATTATATAAAAACACATTGAGCATTGGGGAATTTACAGAAATAAAAGAATTTTCTGAAAAATGAGATAAATATAGTGACAAGGCTTTCTATATGTGCTATTCTATATATAGAAAGGAGGAAAAATCATGAAAAAATCACTATTTTTCTTATTGTCTGTAAGTCTACTGACTTTGTTGTTTATCCCAGTCATGGTTTCTAGTTCGGGTTCAGAGTTTCAAAGTGGATGGCAAGAGAATCAGTTGATTGCTGAAAAGGTTAGTAAAACACTTGACAAGACATTTGATAAGGATGTCAGAGAAATTCCGACCAGTCAGTTTTATCAAGAATTTGTAGATGAGATGGGAAGAACTTACTCAGGAAATTTAATCCTCCAGGAACTGATAACTGAGAATGGGGCTTATAAAGCTACTTATGTTGGTGAACTCTCTAGCAACTGATCATTCTTTAAAATTATTACCAATAAGAGGCTTGATTTGGTGAATCAAGTCTTTTTTCTCTCTTTTACTACCATTTGTGATAAAATAGTACTGAACGATTTTTTACATGAATGATAAAACAGAGGTAAATATGACAATCGGTATTGATAAGATTGGTTTTGCGACCAGTCAATATGTCTTGAAATTACAAGACTTAGCAGAAGCGAGGGGAATTGACCCTGAAAAATTAAGCAAAGGACTCTTACTCGAGGAATTGAGTATTGCGCCCTTGACTGAGGATATCGTGACCTTGGCGGCCAGTGCTAGTGACTCTATTTTAACTGAGCAAGAAAGACAAGAAATCGATATGGTCATTGTGGCGACTGAGTCAGGAATTGACCAAAGTAAAGCTGCAGCCGTCTTTGTACATGGTTTGCTGGGCATCCAGCCCTTTGCTCGTAGTTTCGAGATTAAAGAAGCCTGCTATGGAGCGACAGCTGCCCTTCATTATGCCAAATTGCATGTGGAAAATTCTCCAGAGTCCAAGGTCTTGGTCATTGCCAGTGATATTGCCAAATACGGTATTGAAACTCCAGGAGAACCAACTCAGGGTGCTGGAAGTGTGGCCATGTTGATTACACAAAATCCACGCATGATGGCCTTTAATAATGACAATGTAGCTCAAACCCGTGACATCATGGATTTTTGGCGTCCAAATTACTCGACAACTCCTTATGTAAATGGTGTCTATTCTACCCAACAATATTTGGATAGTTTGAAAACGACTTGGCTGGAATATCAAAAACGCTACCAGCTTACTTTAGATGATTTTGCGGCGGTTTGCTTCCACTTGCCTTATCCTAAATTAGCGCTAAAAGGCTTGAAAAAAATCATGGATAAGAGCCTGCCTCAAGAGAAAAAAGACCTCTTGCAAAAGCATTTTGATCAGTCTATTCTCTACAGTCAAAAGGTGGGGAATATCTATACAGGTTCTCTCTTCCTTGGGCTTCTATCTCTCTTGGAAAATACAGATAGCTTGAAGGCTGGGGATAAAATTGCCCTTTATAGTTACGGAAGTGGGGCCGTAGCTGAGTTCTTTAGTGGTGAATTGGTTGAAGGATACGAAGCTTATCTGGATAAAGACCGTTTGAATAAGCTCAACCAACGAACTGCCCTGTCTGTTGCAGACTATGAAAAAGTCTTCTTTGAGGAAGTAGACTTGGATGAAACAAATTCTGCCCAGTTTGCTGGCTATGAAAATCAAGATTTTGCCTTGGTTGAAATTGTTGACCACCAACGCCGTTATAGCAAGGTTGAAAAATAATGAAGATAAGTTGGAATGGATTTTCTAAAAAATCATACCAAGAGCGCCTCGAGCTGTTAAAAACTCAGGCGCTCCTTAGTCCTGAGAGACAAGAGAGTCTGGAGCAGGATGAACAAATTAGCGTGACTGTCGCAGACCAGCTGAGTGAGAATGTAGTGGGAACTTTTTCTCTGCCTTATTCGCTGGTCCCAGAGGTTCTCGTTAACGGTCAGGAATACACAGTTCCCTATGTGACAGAAGAACCGTCCGTGGTTGCTGCGGCTAGCTATGCCAGCAAAATCATCAAGCGAGCAGGTGGCTTTACTGCTCAAGTGCATGAGCGTAAGATGATTGGACAGGTAGCCCTTTATCAAGTTGCTAATCCTGAACAAGCCCAAGAGAAGATTGCAAACAAAAAGACTGAGCTCTTGGAACTTGCCAATCAAGCCTATCCTTCTATCGTTAAACGCGGGGGCGGGGCTCGTGATTTACATGTAGAACAGATTAAAGGTGAAACAGACTTTCTCGTTGTTTATCTTCATGTCGATACCCAAGAAGCTATGGGAGCCAATATGCTCAACACCATGCTGGAAGCCTTGAAACCAGTCTTAGAAGAACTTAGTCAGGGACAGAGTCTTATGGGGATCCTGTCCAACTACGCGACCGATTCTCTGGTGACTGCAAGCTGTCGCCTCGCCTTTCGCTACTTGAGTCGCCAAAAGGATCAAGGACGAGACATTGCAGAGAAAATGGCTTTGGCTAGCCAGTTTGCACAGGCTGATCCTTATCGAGCTGCTACTCACAATAAAGGGATTTTTAATGGTATTGATGCCATTTTGATTGCCACTGGTAATGACTGGCGTGCCATCGAAGCTGGGGCCCATACCTTTGCCAGTCGAGATGGACATTACCAAGGTCTTAGTCAATGGACGCTGGACATGGAAAGAGAAGAATTGGTGGGCCAGCTGACCTTACCTATGCCTGTAGCGACCAAGGGCGGTTCTATCGGTCTCAACCCTCGTGTAGCCCTCAGTCATGAACTACTGGGAAATCCTTCTGCCAAAGAATTAGCCCAGATTATCGTGTCTATCGGACTTGCCCAAAACTTTGCAGCCCTGAAAGCTTTAGTCAGCACAGGAATTCAGCAAGGCCACATGAAATTGCAGGCCAAATCCTTGGCTCTCCTAGCAGGTGCTAGTGAGTTTGAAGTTGCTCCCCTAATCGAGCGTCTTATCGCAGATAAAACCTTTAACCTAGAGACAGCCCAGCGCTACCTAGAAAATTTAAGATCATAAAAAACTCAGACGAATTCGGTCTGAGTTTTCTTGTGCTTATACTCTTCGAAAATCTCTTCAAACCACGCCAGCTTCGCCTTGCCATAGATATATGTAACTGACTTTGTCAGTCTTATCTACAACCTCAAAGCAGTGCTTTGAGCAACCTGCGGCTAGTTTCCTAGTTTGCTCTTTGATTTTCATTGAGTATTAAATACTTTTTCCTGGTAATAGAGTAACTGGTAAGAAGTAACCAGTTGTGGCAACTTCCTTGCCTTCGATTTTTTGCAAGAGGAGGTCAACAGTGAGGCAGGCAATCTCTTCCAAAGGTTGTTTCACGGTCGTCAAATGAGGATAGTAATTCTCGATGAAGTAGGTACCATCGTAGCCGATGACCTTGAGTTCTTCTGGGACAGAAATGCCTAGCTCCTGAGCGATTTTAATGACCAGAATAGCTGTCAAATCATCTGAAGCAAAAATGGCATCTGGTTTTTGTCGAGTTAAGATATTCTTGATTTCCATTTCTTTTCTGACAGGAGAAAAGTCACTGGAAACATTGATAATAGGAGCTTGGGGGAGCACAGAAGCAAAACCAGCGTGGCGTAGCCCAGTTGGCGAATTGGAATTGTCATTCCCTGTGATCATGATGATAGATTGGGCGCCTGTCTTAACCAAGGTCTGGGCAGCAAGAACACCACCAGCATAGTTGTCAGAAGAAACGACAGGGATGTCTGGTGACAGGTTGCGGTCAAAGGAAATAATCGGCGCTGTCACGCGATTGTAGTCTTCGATTCCCAAGTTGTGACTACCAGAAATGATGCCGTCTACCTGATTGGCTTCCAACATTTCGATGTATTCGCGTTCCTTCTCAGAGTCGTGTTCGCTGTTGCAGATGATGGTCTTATAACCATTTTTGAAGAGTTGGTGCTCCAGCTTATCAATCAATTCTGCATAGAAAACGTTGGAAATATTGGGGAAAATCAAGCCGATTAACTTAGCCGATTTTCCTTGCAGACTACGGGCTAGGTTGTTGGGTTTATAGCCCAATTCCCGCATGGCTTCATTTACCTTTTGAATGGTTTTCTCAGAGAGATAACCTTTTTTATTGATAACCCGTGAGACGGTAGTAGGGCTGACGCCTGCAAGTTTGGCGACATCAGTTAGTTTTGCGACCATAATCTAATTCATAGTAAGTTCCGGTTGGATTTCCAGATTTGATCAGGATACCATTTTGGTCCGCATGTGGGAAGACACGACCAGAAAATACTTTTTCTCCTTTATTGATGAAAATTTCAAAGACAGAGTTATCGATGAAGATAGTAGCAGTAGTAGCTTGATTGTCGATAGGGCAAGAACGTGTAGTTCCAAATTCTTGGGCATACTGTTCTCCAGCCAGGCTACGATCTACTGTCACTTGACCATTTACAAGGTCAAAATTGATTGAAAGTCCCTTACCTTCTTTATCAGCAAGTAGGACAATTTCGCTCTGGCTATTAGCTTCCAAGTTGAGTTCGAGTTCGTATGTGTTCTTGGTTTGAATACGATTTGAGAAGGCTTCTTTAGAGGCACGAAGGTTCTTGATAGCTGCAACTGGGTATTGGTAGAGCTTGCCGTCTTTGATAGTGAGTTCCTTGACCAAAGAGAAGGTTCCTTGGTGGTCAAAACGGTCAGATGGATATGAAACATCAGGTAAACCAAGCCAGCTAACAGCTAGAGCACGTCCATCAGGAGCGTTGAAGGCTTGAGTTGCATAGGCTTCGAAACCATAGTCCATGTTTTGAAGTTGAGATACATCTACCATTTTAGCATTTTCAGGGTCAAAGGAAGCCCCGATTTTATACATATTTGGATAAATATTGTCGTAGTCTAGAACTTTTTTATCCAATCCTTGTGGGCAGTAGAGAAGGACAGGTTGTTCCCCTACAAAGACCAGATTTGGACATTCCATCATGTAGGCAGTACGGTCGTTAGCAAAGTCAAGGTTGCCAACGGCTTGCCAGTTTGTATAGTCGTTGTCTACAGCCTTGTAGAGACGGACGAAGCCTTGTTTCTCCAAGTCCTGTCCACCGACGATAGCATAGTATTGGCCCTTGAAGTTAAAAATTTGCGGATCACGGAAGTGGTCAGTAGAGTCTGCTGGCTGGTCGATTAAGATCTTATCAATCTTTGTAATCTTGCCATCCTTATCCATCAAAGCTCCAATCTGGTAAGGGTGACGGATCCAGTTTTCATCGCGGACATTTCCTGTATAAAATAGGAACAAGTTATCGCCAAACTGCATGGCAGAACCAGAGTAGGCACCGTGGCTATCTAATGGAGTATCTGGTAAAACTTTGATTCCAGTTTCTTTAAAGTGAATCAAATCATCACTTTCTAGCTGTGCCCAAGATTTTAAACCGTGGGCTGCACCAAAAGGAAAGTTTTGGTAAAAGAGGATCCACTTGCCATCAAAGTAAGAAAAGCCATTTGGGTCGTTGAGAAGTCCTGTTTTTGGCTCAACATGGTAATGAGTATGCCATGGAGATTGTGCTATATTTTTCTTTATATTTTGAATTTCTTCTTGCGTCCAATCTTGATAAAGTCTGTAACGACGCTCAGTTGTCCATTCCATTCTTCTATTCCTCCAAAAATCTTATCACTTTTAATAGTAACCGTTTTCGGAAAAAAAAGCAAGACTTTTATGTTAAAAAAGAGAAAAAACTGTCAAACGTTTATCATAAAATAAATGCAGGAAATCAATCAAATTTTCACAAAAATATGAAAGAGAATGAAATAAAACCCTTTTAACCAAGATTTTAAACTTATTTTTTTAAGGAACACCTGATAAAACAGTCAAAATCAATCAATCTAAAGCGAGCAAACTAAGTGGATAGAATATTTTTTCTGCAAAACGCTTGACATATTTCTAAAACATGATAAAATAATAGTCGTAGGGCGAATAAAATCGCTTTCAAACAAGAACAAAATTTTATATAAGGAGATTTTTGCAAATGAACAATCAGGAAATTGCAAAAAAAGTCATCGATGCCTTGGGTGGACGTGAAAATGTCAACAGTGTAGCTCACTGTGCGACTCGTCTTCGTGTCATGGTCAAAGATGAAGGAAAAATCAATAAAGAAGTGATTGAGAACTTGGAAAAAGTTCAAGGTGCTTTCTTTAACTCAGGTCAATACCAAATCATCTTTGGTACTGGTACAGTAAACAAAATGTACGATGAAGTTGTTGCACTTGGTTTACCAACATCATCTAAAGATGACATGAAAGCAGAAGCTGCTAAACAAGGGAACTGGTTCCAACGTGCTATCCGTACTTTCGGTGACGTTTTCGTTCCAATCATCCCAGTTATCGTAGCGACAGGTCTCTTCATGGGTGTGCGTGGTCTTTTCATTGCTCTTGAAATGCCACTTCCAGGAGACTTTGCAACTTACACACAAATCTTGACAGATACAGCCTTCATCATCTTGCCAGGTTTGGTTGTTTGGTCAACCTTCCGTGTATTCGGTGGTAACCCTGCCGTTGGTATCGTTCTTGGTATGATGCTTGTTTCTGGCTCACTTCCAAACGCTTGGGCAGTTGCTTCAGGTGGTGAAGTAACAGCTATGAACTTCTTTGGTTTCATCCCTGTTGTTGGTTTGCAAGGTTCCGTTCTTCCAGCCTTCATCATCGGGGTTGTCGGAGCTAAATTTGAAAAAGCTGTCCGCAAGGTCGTTCCAGATGTCATTGACCTTTTGGTAACACCATTCGTGACACTTTTGGTTATGTCTATCCTTGGACTATTTGTCATCGGACCAGTCTTTCACGTTGTTGAAAACTACATCCTTATCGCGACAAAAGCGATCCTTAGTATGCCATTTGGTCTTGGTGGTTTCTTGATTGGTGGGGTTCACCAATTGATCGTCGTGTCAGGTGTGCACCATATCTTCAACTTGCTTGAAGTTCAATTGCTTGCTGCTGACCATGCTAACCCATTCAACGCTATCATCACTGCTGCTATGACAGCTCAAGGTGCTGCAACTGTTGCGGTTGGTGTTAAAACTAAAAATCCAAAACTAAAAACACTTGCTTTCCCAGCTGCTCTTTCTGCCTTCCTCGGTATTACAGAGCCTGCTATCTTCGGGGTGAACTTGCGCTTCCGCAAACCATTCTTCCTTTCATTGATTGCTGGTGCAATCGGTGGTGGATTGGCTTCTATCCTTGGACTTGCTGGTACTGGTAATGGTATCACCATCATCCCTGGTACAATGCTTTACATCGGTAACGGACAACTTGCCCAATACCTTCTTATGGTAGCTGTATCATTTGCACTTGGTTTTGCCCTCACTTACATGTTTGGTTATGAGGATGAAAAAGAAGTTGCTACTGAAGTAGAGACAGAACGTTTGGTCCAAGAAGAAACAACTGGTAACATTCCAGCAACTCTTCAAAATGAAACACTTGTAACTCCTATCGTCGGTGATGTTGTCGCTCTTGCTGATGTTAATGACCCTGTTTTCTCAAGCGGAGCTATGGGACAAGGTATCGCTGTGAAACCAAGTCAAGGTGTGGTCTATGCACCAGCTGATGCTGAAGTTTCAATTGCCTTTCCAACAGGACACGCTTTTGGTTTGAAAACAACTGATGGTGCTGAAGTTTTGATCCACGTTGGTATTGACACTGTGTCTATGAACGGTGACGGTTTTGAAGCAAAAGTTGCTCAAGGTGACAAGGTTAAAGCTGGCGATGTTCTTGGAACATTTGACTCAAACAAAATTGCTGCAGCTGGTCTTGATGATACAACAATGGTTATCGTTACAAATACAGCTGACTACGCTTCAGTAGCTCCAGTAGCAACAGGTTCAGTTGCTAAGGGGGATGCTGTGATCGAAGTGAAAATCTAATCAATCCTCTCTAATGTGAAAACGAACAAATGACATGTTTGTTCGTTTTTGCTTGAATGGTAAGATTTACAGAGGAAAATCTAAAAAATAGAGAAATTTAGACTTTCGAAATATGCTATAATAAAGAAAATAAAAACAAGAGGTTTATCATGACAAAATTATATGGAAGCTTGGAAGCGGGCGGTACAAAGTTTGTCTGTGCTGTCGGTGATGAAAACTTTAACGTTGTAGAAAAAACACAATTTCCAACAACAACTCCAATCGAAACAATCGATAAAACCATTGAGTTCTTCTCAAAATTCGACAACCTTGCTGGTCTTGCAGTTGGTTCATTTGGTCCGATTGATATTGATAAAAACTCAAAAACTTATGGCTTTATCACGACGACTCCAAAACCAAACTGGGCAAATGTGGACTTGCTTGGTGCCCTTCGTCGCGCCCTCAACGTGCCAATGTACTTCACAACCGACGTAAACAGCTCTGCCTATGGTGAAGTGGTTGCCCGTAACAATGCGGGTGGTCGTATCGAAAACTTGGTTTACTACACAATCGGTACAGGTATCGGTGCAGGTGTTATCCAACGTGGTGAGTTTATCGGTGGTGTGGGTCACCCTGAAATGGGTCATTATTATGTTGCTAGACACCCAATGGATATTGAAAAAGAGTTTAAGGGTGTTTGTCCTTTCCATAAGGGATGTCTGGAAGGCTATGCAGCTGGTCCAAGTTTGGAAGCTCGTACAGGTGTTCGTGGGGAAAACATTGAACTCAACAACCCTGTTTGGGATGTTCAAGCCTACTATATCGCTCAAGCTGCGGTTAATGCGACAGTGACTTTCCGCCCAGACGTGATTGTCTTTGGTGGAGGGGTCATGGCTCAACAACACATGCTGGACCGTGTCCGTGAGAAATTTACATCTCTTCTCAATGGCTACCTACCAGTACCTGATGTGCGTGATTACATCGTGACGCCAGCAGTCGCAGGAAATGGTTCTGCTACTCTTGGAAACTTTGTCCTTGCAAAAGAAGTTTCAAAATAAAGCACAAAATCCGCTTGGGAAACCAAACGGATTTTGTGGTTGCAAATAATATTTTTGAGCCTTTCCTTAAGTGATTACGGACGGTAGCGACTTTCTTCGAAATTCCATACCTAAACTTTGAGCCTAATGTCTCAAAGTTTCCGAATACCTGAAACCATTAGATTTCAGGTGTTTCTATCACGGCGGAAAGGCTAGGTAAGTCCTCGCCTTACTATCGAAAAATATGCATGATTTCCATACCAAAGTATATTTAGTATTAAGCTATAGTTAATCTACGCTTTAAAAATCCGCTTGGGAAACCAAACGGATTTTTTACGTGTCAAAGCATTTGCCAGAAAAAGTCAATAATATAGGTCAGACCGTAGGTATAAACCACGAGGGTAAAGGGCTTGGTCAGAATGATGATGATCATATAGCGCTTGAAACTCATCTTGGTCAAGGCAGCCAGCATACAGAGAAAGTCAGCTGGACTAATGGGCCAAATCATCATAAAGATAAAGAAACGGTCAAAACGATTGCCCTTGTCCAACCAGCCGATATACTTGTCATAGGTGCGCTTGCTGACGACAGACTGGACAAAGGCAGCCCCATAGAGGCGCACCAGATAAAAGATAATGGCACAGCCAATCACGATGCCGATATAGTTGTAGATAGTCCCGATGATGTGGCCGTAGATAAAGACCCCAGCCACCGAGGTCAAGGCCCCTGGAATGATAGGGACGACAGTCTGTAAAATCTGTAAAAAGATAAAGAAAGGTGGACCCCAGATGCCTGCCTGCTGGATAAAGGCAGAGAGGGTTTCCTTGGATTGTAAAATCCCAGCCTGATAAGCCCAAATACAGAAAATCAAACTCCCAACACCACCGACAATCGATGAGATGTTGATAACTTGCTGTAAAAGGGGAGAAACAGCTTTCATTTGTTTATCCTGTGACATGTAAACTCCTCATAGATAGTATAACTCTACTATACCATATTTTGGAGGAGAAAGGGGGAATGAGTCTTTTTGATGAGGAATAGAAAGTAAATAGGTATACTTCCTAAAGTTTACATGTATTCTAAGTTTAGAATAATCGTAATTCCATAAATTTACAAGTATTCTACGTTTCGAATAGCTTATCTGATATAATTTTGAGGCATTCGAGCTTTTGAATAGTCATCTTCTCTAAAGTTTAGATGTGTTCTGAAGCTAGAAAGACTAAAATCTAAAAATAATAAGAGTCTCTCTGATGGACGTAATTTATGTCTAGTATGAATCTTTTGAATCGTTAGTTAATTTTAATATTAATCAGTTCTGAAATAATTACTAAATATAGTTAGACGGTGAATGAATTATTGCTAAATTTCGAGTTCAAGTTAGCCATCCAGAAGTCTTCCCTGGGGGACTTGTATTTCAGGCATTTTTTAGGATAGTTGTTAATCCACTTTTCGATGAATGCGACTTCTTTGGGAATCGTTTTCTTAGTTTCCTTAGGTAACCATCTATGAATGAGCCTGTTGTGATTCTCATTAGTTCCCCTTTCCCAAGAGGCATAAGGATGTGCATAGTAGATATGTTCCTTAGAAAACATATCGGACAGGCGGTTGAATTCCGTTCCGTCCATTAGTAGATAAAGGATTACTCCTGCTTGAAATGACAGATGAACTTGTTTCTTATAAAAATGTTGTCAAGAAATTATTCGCTTTTTTCCAGAAGTTTTAGAGGAAGAGAACTTTATGGGGAAAAAGGAGTTACTCAAATAACAATTCAGGATCAAAAATAGACAGTTGAGGAGCAGAGTGGATAAATTAAGTTTACTACTGTATAATGGATTTATCACTAAACGTGCTCCAGGCCATATTTTACATAGCATTAGTCTTCTAAAAATGGACAGAAGTCATTGTAAAGGCTATCAAAAAGAGTATAATGAGTGAAAGAAATTTCGGAGGTTAAAGATGCTAGAAGTAAGAAGTCTAGAGAAAAGTTTTGGATCCAAGCAAGTTTTGTTTGGTATTGACTTTCAAGCACGACCAGGTCGTATTTTGGGATTAGTCGGGAAAAATGGTGCTGGGAAGACAACGATTTTCCACAGTATTTTGAAGTTTTTAGAATATCAAGGAGAAATCAGTCTGGATGGTCAGGATATTCGTCAGGAGACCTATGCTCGGATTGGTTATCTGCCTGAAGAACGCAGTCTCATGCCTAAATTGACAGTTCTTGAACAAGTTCGCTACTTGGCGACTCTAAAAGGTATGGATGCCAAGGAGGTCAAGGAAAAACTCCCTCAATGGATGAAGAGGTTGGAAGTGAAAGGGAAGCTGACTGATAAAATCAAGAGCCTGTCAAAAGGAAATCAGCAGAAGATTCAGCTCATCATTACTCTGATTCATGAACCAGACTTGATTATCTTGGATGAGCCTTTCAGTGGATTGGACCCAGTCAATACAGAATTGCTCAAACAAGTCATTTTTCAGGAAAAAGAACGTGGGGCAACCATTATCTTTTCTGACCATGTCATGACTAACGTCGAGGAGCTTTGTGACGATATTCTCATGATCCGAGATGGTCGTGTGGTCTTGCATGGACCCGTTCAGGATGTTCGCAATCAATACGGGAAAACACGTCTCTTTGTTTCAAGTGAACGAAGCAAGGAAGAATTGGAAAAACTTCCTCATGTCAAACAGGTGAGCTTGACCAAGCAAGGCAGTTGGAAATTGATTTTGGAGGATGAGAGCGCTGGAAGGGAACTTTTCCCAATCTTGACTCAGGGGCAGTATATCGCAACCTTTGATCAACAAGCGCCAACAATCGATGAAATCTTTAAACTAGAATCAGGGGTGGAAGTATGAGAAATATGTGGGTTGTAATCAAGGAAACCTATCTTCGACATGTCAAATCGTGGAGTTTCTTCTTTATGGTGATTTCACCGTTCCTCTTTTTAGGAATCTCTGTAGGAATTGCCTATCTCCAAGGCTCTTCAATGGCTAAAAATGATAAAGTGGCAGTAGTGACAACAGTACCGTCTGTAGCAGAAGGGCTGAAGAATGTAAATGGTGTTAACTTTGACTATAAAGACGAAGCAAGTGCCAAAGAAGCGATTAAAGATGAAAAATTAAAAGGCTATCTGACTATTGATCAAGAAGATAGTGTTCTAAAGGCAGTTTATCATGGCGAAACATCGCTTGAAAATGGAATTAAATTTGAGGTTACAGGTACACTCAATGAACTACAAAATCAGCTTAATCGTTCAACTGCTTCCTTGTCTCAAGAGCAGGAAAAACGCTTAGCGCAGACAGTTCAATTCACAGAAAAGATTGATGAAGCCAAGGAAAATAAAAAGTTTATTCAAACAATTGCAGCAGGCGCCTTAGGATTCTTTCTTTATATGATTCTGATTACCTATGCGGGTGTGACGGCTCAGGAAGTTGCCAGTGAAAAAGGCACCAAAATTATGGAAGTCGTCTTTTCTAGCATAAGGGCAAGTCACTATTTCTATGCGCGGATGATGGCTCTATTTCTAGTGATTTTAACGCATATTGGGATTTATGTTGTAGGTGGTCTCGCTGCCATTCTGTTCTTTAAAGATTTGCCATTCTTGGCTCAGTCTGGTGTTTTAGATCACTTGGGAGATGCTTTCTCTCTAAATACCTTGCTCTTTATTTTGGTTAGTCTTTTCATGTATATCGTCTTGGCAGCCTTTCTAGGTTCTATGGTTTCTCGTCCTGAGGACGCAGGAAAAGCCTTGTCGCCTTTGATGATTTTGATTATGGGTGGTTTTTTTGGAGTGACAGCTCTAGGTGCAGCTGGTGACAATCTCCTCTTGAAGATTGGTTCTTATATTCCCTTTATTTCGACTTTCTTCATGCCATTTAGAACCATTAATGGCTATGCAGGGGGAGTAGAAGCATGGATTTCACTTGCTATTACAGTGATTTTTGCAGTGGTAGCAACCGGATTTATCGGACGCATGTATGCTAGTCTAGTCCTTCAAACAGATGATTTAGGAATCTGGAAAACCTTTAAACGTGCCTTATCTTATAAATAGAAGAGCCTCGCGAAAGCGAGGTTTTTTAGAGATGAAAAGAGTGGAATCACGAACCTAATTACTTACACATTATGTAAATAGGTTACTTGAAAACTTGATTGTATAGTGAACTGAATCTGGAATAGGATAATATTGCTTCTAAAACATTCTTATAAATTGATTTGAATTCCAAAATCCCATCGTTTTCCGTTCTTATTTCATTTTGCGATATAGTGAAAGAAAATAAGTCAGCTCACAAAAAACGCATACTACCAGGATTTTTCAAGACCTGATAGTATGCGTTTTTTGATTGTGAAGACTTTTCATCCAGACTCTTTATGTGATAAAGTATCTTTAATATTCAATGGAAATCAGACTGGGAAGTTAGCGGAAGGATCTTCGAAACTATGTTTTGAGGTTTAGGAACTGACCAAGTCAGTAACATATACAAACTAAGGACAAGCTGACGTGGTTTGAAGAGTATAAAAATCTGTTTCGTAAGCATCTAATAATAGGGTATTTTGATAGTGTAATCATTTGGATAAGCATTATAGTATAGTGATATGAAATCAACTAAACTAAATAAGAAATATAGATTATCAAAACTCTTTGAAAAGATTGCATTAAATCTAAATAACATAGACGTCTTCAGTGTGTGCTGTCTCATCTTATGCGAAAATCTTATAAGGAGAGTATAGAAAATCTCGATTGTAATCAACTAACTGATTGGAGAAATGTATAAATATAAGAAGTTAGACCCCCATGTCACTACCATAATGAGATTGCTCGAATTCCTTGCTTTTTAACTCAATATCAAACTGGCTACGATAGGGCTGACAAAGACATAGAGAATACCGGTGACACCGATAGCCAAACCACCCATGGCTCCTGCTATAGAGCCGTATCGGAAGGCTGTTCCCGTTCCAACTGCGTGGCCTGTTCCTCCAAGAGAAAGACCAACAGCTACTGGATCGTCAATTTTCAACCATTTCAAAAGGGTTGGGCCAATCACACTGGTTAAAATCCCAGTTGCCACTACTACCACCAAGGTCACAGTCGTCAAACCTTGCAATTTTTCTGTGATTCCCACTGCCATGGCGGTTGTTACTGACTTGGGAAAGAGAGAAATAGCTAGGAAAAAGTCCATGCCAAATATTTTCGCCACAAGGGCTGTGAAAGAGGTATTGACAACTACTGATAGCAAACTACCAAAGAGAATACTCCGAGCATGGTGCTTCATCAAGTGAAAACTCTTATAAAGCGGAATCCCTAGAGCAACGGTCGATGGGACAATTAAGTTGTTCAGATAAACCCCACCTTGATAGTAATCTTGGTAAGAAATACCCGTCACCTTTAGAAAGATGATAATGAAAACAGCTGACAAAAGTAAGGGCGTTGTCAATGGATGGGGAAAACGTCTGTAAATCAACATCCCCACTAGATAGGCTAGGATAGACAGAGCAAGCCCAAACAGGGGATTGGAAACAAATTCACTCATTTGGCATCTCCTTTCTCATAATCTCCCTCAAACCGTCTCTTGATGAACTGAACTACCAAGGCTATGAGGATAATATTGATGACTGCTGCAAAAAAGACAATCAAAACAATGGGCAAAAGATAGGGAGCAATCACATCAAACTTCTCCATGATTCCCACTGCTGGCGGCAAAAAGAGAATGGTCATATTGGCCAGCAAGAAATTCCCAACCATATTGACATGCCTAGTTCTCAGCCACTTGAATTGTAGAGCGAGAAAGAGAATAATCAAACCTATAATACTGCCTGGGATGGGCAAATGAAAGAAACTGGAAATCCCCTCTCCGATTAGAGAAATCACAAAGAGAATCATTAATTGAACATATAATTTCATCCTAAACTCCACGAAATAGACTTCTTGCATACCAGTTTACTCTTTTTTCAGAAAATTTCAAGCAAATGCATAAGGGATAATGAAAATTAAAGAACAAACTAGGAAGTCAGCTGCATGTTGCTCAAAACAAAGTATTGGGTTTGTAGGTCAAACTGACATAGTTTGAAGCGATTTTCGAAGAATATTACTTTTCTTTGCTTAAGTGAATGACTTGGTCGTAGTGTTTTAAGTCTTCTTCCGTGTAGTGGTGAATGACTTCAATGACTGTTTGAGGTAGGGAGAAGAGCAAGTCGCTAATTTTTCTGCTATTTTCCGAGTCAAGATTGGCCTTAATCTCATCTGCTAAGATGAGTTGGCTATCATGGTAGAGGGCGCGAGCGATTTCTAGGCGTTGTTTCTCGCCACCAGATAGACTATCATTGCTGAGGGGTCGATTTTTCAAATGTTCTAATCCTGTTTTTTTGAGGATATGATTTAAAGTCTCTGGATTTTTATCCAGTCCTAGAAGGATATTGTCTTCCAGAGATAGCGTGTCAAAGCAATGGCTATCTTGGAGAATATAGGAACTAATACTTGTGATTTCTTGACGTGACAGGTTCTGACCAGCAAAGCTAATCTGACCACTTGTTGGTGTCTCTTCTCCATGAATGATATTGAGCAGGGTTGTTTTACCAGAGCCACTTTCCCCGATAATGGCAATTTTTTCTCCTTGCTTGATGTGTATGGAAATCGGAGACAAGAGGCTATTCCCCTCTTTTTCAAGGGAGATGGTGTCAAGTTGGATAGGGAAAATATTTTCTATGCTTCTAGGCGAGATGGGATCAGACTGGTTCAAAAGTTTTTGGTATTTGTTGAGAAGAGTTCGAGTCGCTTTTCGGGTGTTGGTAAAGTAAGCCAACTCTTGGAATTGATAGCCGATATTATGGGAAACTAGATAGATAGCCACAAAACTCGCCGCATCTAAATAATTATAGTAGGTCATAAAGCCACCGATGACGATTGGTGTGACAGAACAAAAGGCATCGATGCTATTGATCAAGAGACTGTTTAAAGTGCGTTGTTTTTCATAGTTGATTTCGGCATCTAGACTGGTTTGTAATTGTTTTTGGTAGCGAGTAAAAAAGTAGTCTTGTCCCTGATAATGGCGAATTTGTTGGCTACCACCAATAAAATTTGTCAAGCTTGCTAAGTAGCTCTGGTTAACAGTGGACCGCTTTTCAGAAAGTGAGTCCAAACGCTTTGATCCGATAGCACTGCAGAGTACAGGAAAGGAGTAGAAGAGGATGAAAATCAAGCCTAGGTAAAAATTAGTCCATAGGGCATAGAGAATGGACACAGTTGTGAAGCCAAGAGAAGAAATGATGATGACCGTTGGCTCAATATAGCTTTCTTCTAGTTGCTTGACGTCATTTTCTAGGTCGGACAAAATATCCTTTTCATCAATCTCATAACTGTTTAAAAATCGCTTGAAAATAGCACTCTTGATTCCATATTTGAAGTCAGTAATCAAACGAGCGTAGTAATAGCGTTTCCCAGCTAAGCCTAGTAAGAGGATGAGGTTTCCAAGGATTCCCAAAATCAAAACTTTCCAAAGAAGGCCTAGCTCTTGATTGGTAAAACTGGTAACAATATTCTGAACAAGGGCTGGTGTGATAATTGCTTCCAGCCAAGTAATCGCAATAGAAAAGAAGTAAAGTATGAGGTGTTTCTTGGAAAAGAAATTTTTAAGCATAGCGGATAAACCTTTTGAAATTATTAACGAGTTTAGATATTTTGGATTGATCTTGTGAAAGATAAATGATTTCTTTAATACAATATTCCATTAATTCAGGCTTATGACATTCTATAAATTGTCCATCTTCGTTAATTACTGAAGAATAACCATCAATGATATTAGCAACGCATTCAAGACACATACCTTTACACCAACAATCTTTACATTGTTGGAAGTATTCTTTATTATTAAATAGCTCTGCTTTAGAGCTATTATGAGTTCCCCAAAATCTAAAACACAATTTTTTGCTACCATCAACATCAAAAGTTATGGTATTTGAAGGATCTATATCGTCGCAGAATGTATGATTAGTACTCTTATAAATCATAGAAATTAAAACATCATATAGGATGGGACTTATAAAAGCTTTTTCATTATTTTCAACAATATTATTTATAGAATCAGTAATGAATTTTTTCCTATCTACTAAGCTTTTTTCCATTTCTTTAACCACAAGCACCTTATTTTTACTAAATACGTCATTGATGTTAAAGTGTACATCCATATTTGTAAAATATTGGAAAATATCATCTCTACTTAGAGAATGTAATTGATGTAGTCTAGTGTATGTTGAAGCAATTTCAAAATTAGTGTAGTTTATAGTTTTTAAATAGTGGATAAATTTAGTAGTTTTACGATGACTACCTTTACCTCTTAATTTATCATGTATAAATTCTGGACCATCTAAACTAATAGTTAGATATGGTTGGAAATTATCTATTATTTTTTTAACATTATTATTTAGTATTGTTCCGTTAGTCACGGTTTCTATTTTAAGTATAGTTGTAAATTTGGAAAATTCTTTAATAATGTATTCGAATAATTGAGTATTAAGAAAAGGTTCTCCACCAAATAGGATAAGTCTATTAATTTGTGTTATACCTCTAAATTTGACTTCGTTAATAATATTATCAGCAGTATCTAGAGTCATGATTTTATTATCCATGCCGTAATTTCCACCATCCGCATAACAGTAAGAACAGGATAAATTGCAACTGTTAGATATGTTAATAACAATTTTTTGTAAAACATTTTTGGGGATGTAGGGGGGCTTATAGGAGGTAGTTCCCTCTACTGAAGAAGTAGATAATGTGAATTTCTCACTATCGAAATAATAATCTCCAATATTAGTATATATTTTTTTTAGCATAATATCACCATTATAAAATAAAGGAGACGAGTGAGAACTCGTCTCATAGAAAACTATCGTCCGCCACCACAAGAATGGCTTGGACCACAATGACCTGGTACGGAGTAAGTTTGATCTGTATCTAATAGATCTTCAAGGTCAATAATTTGCACTGTTCTCATATTTTCACCTCCTTAATTTGATGATTTAATGATACTCTTTTTGAAATAATAATTAAAAATTTTCCCATATAAGAAAATTATTTCAGTTCTTCTATTACCTTTGCTAAATGTTTTTCAAATTTTTTTGCTAAGCTATCGCTGTGGACTAACTTCATTGTTGCTATGCACTTTCTCATTTCTAAAACAGAACGTTTATTTTTGTCTTTTTTTAAAGTATATAAGTTTTCGGCATAGTGAAAAACTAATTTTTCATATATCTCAGTTTCTGTAAAATAACAATGTTTTAGTTGCTTTTTAAAATATAAAGAATCTAAAAATTCCTCTCTTTCTATACACGTGATATATCCATTTAGTAACATGGTGGCAAGCAATCTACGATAATGTGGTAAATCTCTGTAGAATTCGGAACGTTGACACATTTCTCTTGATAAGCACATCATAGTAGGGTGAGATAATACATCTATAGTATTCATAAACAAAAGTAATTCATAGCATCCCCAGTATTCCACAGAAAAAAGATAGTCAGATAGATATTTAATATCAGATTCATGGTAATAGATTTTTTCTGACAAATCTTGTAAGCGAATTTTTACTAGAATGGTATTCAGAGTATAGAATTTCTCTCTTTTTGTAGTCTTTTCAAGTTGAGAAATAAGTAGTTTTTCCATTCCTGAAATATCTCTTTTAGAGCTTAGAAGTCGAATTTGCTCTAATAATTCATTTATTTCATCCCGATGAAAGTCATTTGCAGCATACATAAATTCTTCAACAGGCATATTAATAGCATCTAATGCTTGCATAAATTTACCAATCGTCAGATCAGAATTTTCTCTTTCAAATCTAGAAATATGTGATGTAGATAGACCATGTTTTGCAACATCTTTTAATGTTAATCCACGTGATTCTCTAAATTGTTTAAAAATTTTTCCGTAATTTTTCATTTCTGTCACCTCAATTGCTTATATGGGAATTTTTTAGTATGTTTTCAAAATATTATATCATATATAAAAAAGAAAGTGAGGTTGTTTATATGAATAAAAAGATGATTATAACCATGATTCTATGTATTCTAGAGTCAATAATTGTTATTGGTGTTGGCTAAAACCAAAATTAGTTAGCAATAATCTAAAAAACACAGAAAATCAATTTTTTATTAATTTGACTTTCTGTGTTTTTCTTATTTGATTTTAAAATTATTGCAAATTAACCTTATTTCTCAAAATATAGTAGGTTCCGAGGTAAAAGATAGCTATGAATATGAGTTCTTCAACAATGCCTACGCTTGCTCCCATATAGAAATTATCATTAAATCCTGCAAGTGAATTGACATAGAAGTTAGCACTGGTATTGAAGAAGATTTCTATAATTCCAATGACGATTCGGATTCCAATGTAGGCTGCAACAGCGAGTGCTGTACGGTATTCGTTGAAAAGTTGTCCGATGGAAATGGCCAAGTAAATGCAGAGGATAAATGAAATTGTACTAAGCAGGAAGGATAAGACAGTAAGACCAAAGCCGGTAAAATGTTCTCCAACAAATGATAGAAGAATAGAAAGTTGAACTTCATCAAAATTTGTTGACAGTAAGATAATATAGATACATAGGAGTAAGACAGCAGTGCTAATCAACGACCAGATAAAAGCACCGATTAGTTTGGCTGTGATGATATGGTGTTCAGAAACTGGCAAGGTCAAAGTCAGATAGCCTTGTCGGTCATAGACACTTCCTTTGAAGCGTTTAATGATTAAGAAAATAGTTGAAATCCCTAGTGTAATCATCAAGCCACCAAAGACGAGGGCTAGAAAAATAAGTAAAACAGGTCGACTTTCTTTGACAGGCAGATTGTTATAGGTCTGTGCTTGTATCCCGATAAGGGCAGAAAGGACTAGCACAGCAGCGTAGAGGGCTAAATACCACTTGTTAACATTTTTAAATTCGTAGCGAACTAAATTCCAAAACATAAATAATCTCCTTTGCTTAAGCCTTAAATTCCTGACGGAAGAGTTGGTCAATGGATTCACCCGACTCATAGCGAATATCGTCTACATTGCCTTGACGGACGACTTTTCCATCTTTGAGGAAGACAATTTCATCTAAGATTGGCTCGATATCAGAAATCAAATGGGTAGAAATCAAAACGGTAGAAGTTGGGGAGTAGTTGTTGATAATGGTATTGAGGATATACTCACGGGCTGCTGGATCCACCCCACCAATGGGTTCATCCAGAACATAGAGACGAGCATCACGGCTCATAACCAAAATCAGTTGTACCTTTTCCTTATTCCCTTTTGATAATTTCTTGAGACGACTATTTTCATCAATACCGAGGTCTGCAAGTAGATGATGGGCGCGTTCAAGATTGAAATCTTTATAGAAGGTCTTGAAGTAGGTTAGGGCTTCTTTGACCTTCATTTGCTCATTGAGATAGGTCGTATCCGGCAAATAAGCCACGATGGCCTTGGTTGCTGGGCTTGGGTCCATGTCGTTGATGAGGACACGTCCTTGATCTGGTTGTAAGAGGCCATTGATTAGTTTAATCAATGTTGTTTTCCCTGAGCCGTTTGGCCCAAGGAGACCAACAATTTTTCCAGCTGGAATGTCAAGAGAAACATTTTCAAGGGCTGGGGTTGCTCCATAAGATTTGGATACATTTTCAAATGCTAGTAATGACATAGGCTTAAACTCCTTTAATATAATCGCCGACTACGCCTGGTAGTTCTTCTTTTTCATAGCCAAAATGGGTCATGGAGGAAACGAAGTGTTCCAATTCTTCTTCCGATAATTGTTTGCGTGATTGGGCGATTAGCTCCTTATCCTCAGTCACAAATCGTCCAGTTGTTCGCTTGCTGTAGACAAATCCTTCTCGTTCGAGGTCTGACAAGGCCCTTTGGATGGTGTTGGGATTGACACCTGCCTCGCTAGCTAGCTCTCTCACGGTTGGAAGTTGTTGATTGGGTTCCAGTGTATGGGAAACAATCTGAAGCTTGATTTTCTCCATAATCTGTAAATAGATGGGTTTTTTGTTGTCAAATGTCCAGGACATCTTGGTCTCCTTTCTTTTATCCTTTTGTCTTAATTAAATAATACAACAAAACAAAAAACTTGTCAAGCAAAAAGAAGAATTGTTTTGGGAATCGTTTAAAAAATGGTATAATGAAAAGAAAACGATAAGGAGGGAAAGGATGCGTTGTCCAAAATGTGGGGCTACCAAGTCAAGTGTTATCGATAGTCGCCAAGCAGAAGAAGGGAACACCATTCGTAGAAGACGTGAGTGCGACGAATGCCAACACCGTTTTACAACCTACGAACGAGTAGAAGAAAGAACCTTAGTGGTTGTTAAAAAAGATGGCACACGGGAACAGTTCTCCAGAGATAAAATCTTTAATGGGATTATCCGCTCAGCCCAGAAACGTCCTGTGTCAAGTGATGAAATCAACATGGTAGTCAATCGTATCGAACAGAAACTCCGTGGTCGAAATGAAAATGAAATTCAAAGTGAGGACATTGGTTCACTCGTCATGGAGGAGTTGGCTGAGTTAGATGAGATTACCTATGTACGTTTTGCCAGCGTCTACCGTAGTTTTAAGGATGTGAGTGAGTTAGAGAGCTTGCTCCAACAAATTACCCAGTCCTCTAAAAAGAAAAAGGAAAGATAAATGAAGCCAATTGACCGTTTTTCTTATCTAAAGAATAATCGGGTGTCGCAAGATACCTCATCTCTGGTACAGTGCTACCTCCCGATTATCGGTCAGGAGGCACTGAGCCTTTATCTTTATACGATTAGTTTTTGGGATAATGGTAGAAAAGAATATCTTTTTTCAAGTATCCTCAATCATCTCAACTTTGGGATGGATAGACTGATAAAATCATTGAAAATCTTATCTGCTTTTAATCTCTTGACTCTCTATCAAAAGGGGGATACCTATCAGCTAGCCCTCCATGCCCCTCTATCTAGTCAGGATTTCTTGGAACATCCTGTTTATCGCAGACTCTTGGAGAAAAAAATTGGCGATGTAGCTGTGGAGGATTTAAAAGTTGAGAGTGCTGAGGGAGAAGAAATACCTGTCTCACTCAATCAAGTCTTTCCAGACTTGGCAGAACTAGGAAGTCAAGAAGACCTTGGTCTCAAGAAGAAAGTGGCCAACGATTTTGACTTGGATCATTTTCGTCAGCTTATGGCTCGAGATGGGCTTCGCTTTGCGGATGAGCAGTCCGATGTCTTGAACCTCTTTGCCATTGCCGAGGAGAAGAAATGGACTTGGTTTGAGACCTATCAATTGGCCAAGTCAACAGCTGTTTCCCAGGTTATTTCAACCAAACGCATGCGGAAAAAAATTGCTCAAAAACCTGTTTCCTCTGACTTTAGTCCTAAGGAAACAACCATTATCAAAGAAGCCAAAAGTAAAACGGCCTTGCAGTTCTTGGCAGAAATCAAGCAAACACGCAAGGGGACTATTACCCAAACAGAAAGAGAACTTTTGCAACAGATGGCTGGCTTGGGCTTGCTGGACGAAGTCATCAATATCATTCTCTTATTGACCTTTAATAAGGTGGATTCGGCAAATATCAATGAGAAATATGCCATGAAGGTAGCCAATGACTATGCCTATCAAAAGATTCATTCGGCAGAAGAGGCAGTCTTGCGCATTCGTGAACGTGGGCAGAAAAGTCAGGCTCAAAAAAGCAGTAACCCTAGTCCTACCAAGTCCAATGTACCCAAGTGGAGCAATCCAGATTATAAAAATGAAACCAGCGAGGAAACTCGTCTGGAACTAGAACGTAAGAAACAAGAACTATTAGCTCGATTAGAAAAAGGAGGAGATTAGATGGAAAGTGTCGGAGACGTACTTAAACGTCAACCTAGCCGTTTTCATTATCAAGATTTGGTCCAAAAAATCATGAAGGATCCTGATGTTGCGGCCTTTATCCAGCAAGAATCCTTGACTCCAGAGGAATTGAATCGCAGTATCTCCAAGTTTAATCAGTACATCACCGAGCGCGACAAGTTTCTCCGTGGGGATACGGATTATATCGCCAAAGGCTACAAGCCGATTTTGGTTATGAATCATGGTTATGCGGACGTTTCTTATGAAGAAACTCCTGAACTAATTGCGGCTGAAAAAGAAGCGGCTATTAAGAATCGTCTCAAGTTAATCAATCTGCCAGCCAGTCTCAAGCAAGCTAGCTTGGCTCAAGTAGACTTGGATGATTTGGGGCGCTTGCCAGTTTTTGAAAAGCTATTAGCCTTCGTGGAGCAATATCCAGCTATTCGAAAAGGTCTTTACTTATATGGAGACTTTGGTGTGGGTAAAAGTTTCATGGTGGCTGCCTTAGCCCATGATTTGTCAGAAAAACGTGGTGTTTCCTCCACTCTCCTCCACTATCCTAGTTTTGTCATCGATGTCAAAAATGCTATCGGTGATGGCAATGTTAAGACCTTGGTGGACGAGCTTAAGCTTTCTGAAGTCCTGATTTTAGATGATATTGGTGCCGAGCAATCAACAGCTTGGGTGCGTGATGAAATCCTGCAGGTCATTCTCCAATATCGGATGCAGGAAGATTTACCGACCTTTTTCACCTCCAACTTCAACTTTGAAGAATTGGAGCAGCATTTTGCTAAAGGGAAACATGGAAATGACGAAACCTGGGAAGCCAGACGCGTCATGGAACGCATCCGTTATTTGGCTGAGGAGACTCGTTTAGAAGGAGTAAACCGTCGATGACAGAAACGATTAAACTGATGAAAGCTCATAAGTCTGTTCGAAGATTTAAGGAGCAAGCCCTTCCTCAGGAAGACTTGACTGAAATCCTGACTGCAGCCCAGATGGCCTCGTCTTGGAAGAATTTTCAATCCTACTCTGTTGTTGTGGTACGAAGTCAGGAAAAGAAAGATGCCTTGTATGAATTGGTGCCTCAAGAAGCCATTCGCCAGTCAGCTGTTTTCCTTCTCTTTGTCGGAGATTTGAACCGAGCAGAAAAGGGAGCCCAGCTTCATACTGACTCATTCCAACCACAAGGTGTAGAAAGTCTCTTGATTAGTTCGGTCGATGCAGCTCTTGCTGGTCAAAATGCCCTGCTGGCAGCTGAAAGCTTGGGCTATGGTGGTGTCATTATTGGCTTGGTGCGTTACAAGTCAGAAGAAGTGGCAGAGCTCTTTAACCTGCCTGACTACACCTATCCTGTCTTTGGAATGGCGCTAGGTGTGCCAAATCAAAATCATGATGTGAAACCAAGACTGCCACTAGAGAATATTGTCTTTGAGGAAGAATACCAAGAACAGTCAACTGAGGCAATCCAAGCTTATGACCGTGTACAGGCTGACTATGCTGGGGCGCGTGCAACCACAAGCTGGAGTCAGCGTCTAGCAGAACAGTTTGGTCAAGCAGAACCAAGCTCAACTAGAAAAAATCTTGAACAGAAGAAGTTATTGTAGAAAGTGAGAAATTATGGCCCTACCAACTATTGCCATTGTAGGACGTCCCAATGTTGGGAAATCAACCCTATTTAATCGGATCGCTGGTGAGCGAATCTCCATTGTAGAAGATGTCGAAGGAGTGACACGTGACCGTATCTATGCAACGGGTGAGTGGCTCAATCGTTCCTTTAGCATGATTGATACAGGAGGAATCGATGATGTCGATGCTCCTTTCATGGAACAAATCAAGCATCAGGCAGAAATTGCCATGGAAGAAGCAGATGTTATCGTCTTTGTCGTGTCTGGTAAGGAAGGAATTACTGATGCAGACGAATACGTAGCTCGTAAGCTTTATAAGACCCACAAACCAGTTATCCTCGCAGTTAACAAGGTGGACAACCCTGAGATGCGAAATGATATCTATGATTTCTATGCTCTTGGTTTGGGGGAACCACTGCCAATCTCATCTGTCCATGGTATCGGTACAGGGGATGTGCTAGACGCGATCGTAGAAAATCTTCCAAATGAATATGAAGAAGAAAATCCAGATGTGATTAAGTTTAGCCTAATTGGACGTCCCAATGTTGGAAAATCAAGCTTGATTAACGCTATTTTGGGCGAAGACCGTGTCATTGCTAGTCCTGTTGCTGGAACAACGCGTGACGCTATTGATACCCACTTTACAGATACAGATGGTCAAGAGTTTACCATGATTGATACGGCTGGTATGCGTAAATCTGGTAAGGTTTATGAAAATACCGAGAAATACTCTGTCATGCGTGCCATGCGTGCTATTGACCGTTCAGATGTGGTCTTAATGGTCATCAATGCGGAAGAAGGAATCCGTGAATACGACAAGCGTATCGCAGGATTTGCCCATGAAGCTGGTAAAGGGATGATTATCGTGGTCAACAAGTGGGATACTCTTGAAAAAGACAACCATACTATGAAAAACTGGGAAGAAGATATTCGTGAGCAGTTCCAATACCTGCCTTACGCACCGATTATCTTTGTATCTGCTTTGACCAAGCAACGTCTCCACAAACTTCCTGAGATGATCAAGCAAATCAGCGAAAGTCAAAATACACGTATTCCATCAGCTGTCTTGAATGATGTGATTATGGATGCTATTGCCATTAACCCAACACCGACAGACAAAGGAAAACGTCTCAAGATTTTTTATGCGACCCAAGTGGCAACCAAACCACCAACCTTTGTCATCTTTGTCAACGAAGAAGAACTTATGCACTTTTCTTACCTGCGTTTCTTGGAAAATCAAATCCGCAAGGCCTTTGTCTTTGAGGGGACTCCAATCCATCTCATCGCAAGAAAACGCAAATAAAAAAGTAGAATCTGGAATGACATTTCCAGATTTTTTTGATATAATAAAATAATAGAAAACGCTATCAAAAAGGAGGTGTCGATGAAACATTTGTTTAAATTTATAATCTTATTTCCCTGGTTTTACTTTTTCAGCTGGATTGAAAAGGATAATAGAGAAAGTAAATTTTTCCCAATTTTTTACTATTTTTACTGGTTTTACATTCCCCTCTATGCTCTTTTTAGCCTTGCTTGGGCAGTTGTTTCAGTTCTGTTTTTCAATATCGTCTTGAGAAATTTGACAGATATCAAGTTATGGGGCATTTGGTTTCTTTTTATTCTGCTAGCTATTGGTCTGAATTGGTTAACTTATTCCTGTTTC
Organism: Streptococcus sp. 9903; assembly: GCF_013276625.1. Lineage (NCBI taxonomy): Bacteria > Bacillati > Bacillota > Bacilli > Lactobacillales > Streptococcaceae > Streptococcus > Streptococcus sp. 9903. Next base: position 85,829 of record NZ_VMLI01000023.1, read on the forward strand.
AAAAAAATGCTTCGCTTGAGACGAGAACTAGGGAAGTCTAAAGGCGGAAGGCATTGATTTATATCGGTTTTTATTTGTAGGAGGTGGCTTATGGCACATCTAAAATCATTTATTACACGCTATTCTAAGGTCTATATTGGTTTAGTTCTGTTGATCTGGATTGCTTTCTTCTTTCTTCCTTGGGGCAGTCCGATTCTGGGGGGAAAGATTGACCTCTTCAGCATACAGAAAGTCTTGCTAGTTTTTGGTATTCTGTCTATTTTGATGGCCTTGCTGTCCAAGAAAGTCAGTCTCTTTGTTTTTGGATTGATCTGCTGTTTTTCTCTTTGGATAAATCTATTTATCCTATTTGCGATTTTGCCGATTTTTGTTGGCAATTAAATCATCATAAAAGTCAGAGAGGTTAGCTTGGAAACTAGCCTCTTTTTCCTTTTCAAAATGGGGATTCTTCCTTGAAAATAATCAGTAATTGTGCTAAAATTAAAAGAACATTCTAAAATATTCGGAATTTAAAGTAAGGAAAAACATGGCTAATATTTTAAAAACAATTATCGAAAATGATAAAGGAGAAATCCGTCGTCTGGAAAAGATGGCTGACAAGGTTTTCAAATACGAAGACCAAATGGCTGCTTTGACAGATGACCAACTAAAAGCAAAAACAGTTGAATTTAAAGAACGTTATCAAAATGGAGAATCACTGGATTCATTGCTTTATGAAGCATTTGCGGTTGTCCGTGAAGGTGCTAAACGTGTCCTAGGTCTCTTCCCATATAAGGTTCAGGTCATGGGGGGAATCGTTCTTCACCATGGTGACGTGCCAGAAATGCGTACAGGGGAAGGGAAAACCTTGACTGCGACCATGCCCGTATACCTCAATGCTCTTTCAGGTAAAGGGGTCCACGTAGTTACAGTTAACGAATACCTATCAGAACGTGACGCGACTGAGATGGGTGAATTGTACTCGTGGCTTGGTTTGTCAGTAGGGATTAACTTGGCCGCCAAATCTCCAATGGAGAAAAAAGAAGCCTATGAGTGTGATATTACTTACTCAACCAACTCAGAAATCGGATTTGACTACCTTCGTGACAACATGGTCGTTCGCGCTGAAAACATGGTACAACGTCCGCTTAACTATGCCTTGGTCGATGAGGTTGACTCAATCTTGATTGACGAGGCCCGTACACCTTTGATCGTATCAGGTGCTAATGCGGTCGAAACTAGTCAGCTCTACCACATGGCAGACCACTATGTAAAATCTTTGGACAAAGACGACTACATCATCGATGTGCAGTCTAAGACTATTGGTTTATCTGATTCAGGGATTGACAAGGCTGAAAGCTACTTCAAACTTGAAAACCTCTATGACATCGAAAACGTAGCTCTGACTCACTTTATCGATAACGCCCTTCGTGCCAACTACATCATGCTTCTCGATATTGACTATGTGGTGAGCGAAGAGCAAGAAATCTTGATCGTTGACCAATTTACAGGTCGTACCATGGAAGGTCGTCGTTATTCTGATGGATTGCACCAAGCTATTGAAGCTAAAGAAGGTGTGCCAATTCAGGATGAAACTAAGACATCTGCCTCTATCACTTACCAAAACCTTTTCCGTATGTACAAGAAATTGTCTGGTATGACGGGAACAGGTAAGACTGAGGAAGAAGAATTCCGTGAAATTTACAACATTCGTGTGATTCCAATTCCAACCAACCGTCCTGTTCAACGTATTGACCACTCAGACCTTCTTTATGCAAGTATCGAGGCTAAGTTTAAGGCGGTTGTTGAAGACGTTAAGGCTCGTTACCAAAAAGGTCAGCCTGTCTTGGTTGGTACAGTAGCGGTTGAAACAAGTGACTACATTTCTAAGAAATTGGTCGCAGCTGGCGTTCCTCACGAAGTCTTGAATGCCAAAAACCACTATAGAGAAGCCCAAATTATCATGAATGCTGGTCAACGTGGTGCCGTTACCATCGCAACCAACATGGCCGGTCGTGGTACCGACATCAAGCTTGGTGAAGGAGTTCGTGAACTTGGTGGACTTTGTGTGATTGGTACAGAGCGTCATGAAAGCCGTCGTATCGATAACCAGCTTCGTGGACGTTCAGGTCGTCAAGGTGATCCAGGTGAGTCACAATTCTACCTATCTCTTGAAGATGATTTGATGAAACGTTTTGGTTCTGAACGCTTGAAGGGAATCTTTGAACGTCTCAACATGTCTGAAGAGGCGATTGAGTCTCGTATGTTGACACGTCAGGTTGAAGCAGCACAAAAACGTGTCGAAGGAAATAACTACGATACCCGTAAACAAGTCCTTCAATACGATGACGTCATGCGTGAGCAACGTGAAATTATTTACGCTCAACGTTACGACGTTATCACTGCAGATCGTGACTTGGCACCTGAAATTCAGTCTATGATTAAACGCACGATTGAACGTGTCGTTGATGGTCATGCGCGTGCCAAACAAGATGAAAAACTAGAAGCGATTTTGAACTTTGCTAAGTACAACTTGCTTCCTGAAGATTCTATTACGATAGAAGACTTGTCAGGCTTGTCTGATAAGGCTATTAAGGAAGAGCTTTTCCAACGTGCCTTGAAGGTTTACGATAGTCAGGTTTCAAAACTACGTGATGAAGAAGCAGTTAAAGAGTTCCAAAAAGTCTTGATTCTACGAGTGGTAGATAACAAGTGGACAGATCATATCGATGCCCTCGATCAATTACGTAACGCGGTTGGACTTCGTGGCTATGCTCAGAACAATCCTGTTGTTGAGTATCAGGCAGAAGGTTTCCGTATGTTTAATGACATGATTGGTTCGATTGAGTTTGATGTGACACGCTTGATGATGAAAGCACAAATTCATGAACAAGAAAGACCACAGGCAGAACACCATATCAGTACAACAGCGACTCGCAATATCGCTGCCCACCAAGCAAATATGCCTGAAGATTTGGATTTGAGCCAGATTGGACGGAATGAACTTTGCCCATGTGGTTCTGGTAAGAAGTTTAAAAACTGTCACGGTAAAAGACAATAAAATGAGATAGTTTAGAGGCGGATACCTTGTGAAAAGTAAATTTTTACTTGGTATCCGTTTGATTTATAAGGAGATGAGTTATGGTATTTACAGCAAAAAGTCCTAAAATTAATATTGAAGAAGTTCGTGCCTTATCAAAATTAGAAGGTCAAGCTTTGGAGAGAAAATCACAGCGCGATCAAGAGCTAGAAGCCATTATACGTGGAGAAGACCAGCGAATTCTCTTGGTAATTGGGCCATGCTCATCTGATAATGAAGAAGCTGTCCTTGAGTACGCTAAGCGTTTGGCAGCTTTGCAAGAAGAAGTAGCAGACCGTATCTTTATGGTTATGCGTGTTTACACTGCTAAACCGCGTACCAACGGAGATGGCTATAAGGGCTTGATTCACCAGCCTAACGCGACAGAAGCGCCTAGTCTTATCAATGGAATTAAGGCTGTTCGCCATCTTCATTATCGTGTCATCACGGAAACCGGTATGACAACAGCTGATGAAATGCTTTATCCTGAAAATCTGCCGCTTGTAGATGATTTGATTTCTTATATGGCGGTTGGTGCCCGTTCAGTTGAAGACCAGCAACACCGCTTTGTGGCAAGTGGGGCAGGATTTTCTACTGGTTTTAAAAATCCAACCTCTGGAAATCTCAATGTCATGTTTAATGGGATTTATGCTGCTCAAAACAAACAAAGTTTCCTTTTCCTAGGAAAAGAAGTGGAAACAACTGGGAACCCGCTTTCGCACGCTATTCTTCGTGGTGCTCTTAATGAGTATGGAAAAAATATTCCCAACTACTATTATGACAATTTAATTGATACCATTGCCCAGTATGAGAAAATGGGCTTGGAAAATCCTTTTATCATCATTGATACCAATCATGACAACTCTGGTAAGCAATACATGGATCAGATTCGAATTGTCCGCCAGACCTTGATTAACCGTGCTTGGAATGAAAAAATCAAGCAGTTCGTTCGTGGTTTTATGATTGAGTCTTATCTGGAAGATGGTCGACAAAATGAGCCAGAAGTATTTGGTAAGTCTATCACAGACCCTTGCCTGGGTTGGGATAACACAGAAGCTCTTGTCAGAGAAATTTACAAAACGTTAGGAGAATAAGATGGCATTTAGTGAAAAAGGTCAAGAAATCGATATGGAAGTCATCAAGGCTGAAACCCAATTGTCTGCGGAAGCCTTGAGACTCAAGGAAAGCCGTGATAGAGAATTGGCAGACATTATTTCAGGGGAAGATGACCGTATCCTCTTGGTGATTGGTCCTTGCTCTTCTGATAATGAAGAGGCGGTCTTGGAATATGCTCGCCGTTTATCCGCCTTGCAAAAGAAGGTAGCGGACAAGATTTTCATGGTTATGCGCGTGTATACTGCTAAGCCTCGTACCAATGGAGACGGCTATAAGGGCTTGGTGCACCAGCCAGATACTTCTAAGGCTCCAAGCCTGATTAACGGTTTGCAGGCTGTGCGCCAGTTGCACTACCGCGTGATTACAGAGACTGGTTTGACGACGGCAGATGAGATGCTTTATCCGTCAAATCTAATCTTGGTGGATGACTTGGTCAGCTATCATGCCGTTGGCGCTCGTTCTGTGGAAGACCAAGAGCACCGCTTTGTGGCTTCTGGGATTGATGCACCAGTAGGGATGAAAAATCCAACCTCTGGAAATTTGGGTGTTATGTTTAACGCCATCTATGCTGCTCAAAACAAGCAAACCTTCCTTTATCATGGGCAGGAAGTTGAGACTTCAGGTAATCCTTTATCCCATGTCATCCTCCGTGGAGCAGTTAACGAGTATGGCAATTATATGCCGAATTACTACTATGAAAACCTACTCCAAGCCATTGAACGCTATGAAACTATGGGACTTGAAAATCCCTTTATCCTCATCGACACCAACCATGATAACTCCGGCAAGCAATATATGGAGCAGATTCGAATTGTTCGTCAGACCTTGCAAAATCGTGATTGGAATGAGAAAATCAAAAAGACAGTTCGAGGCTTTATGATTGAATCTTACCTAGCAGATGGTCGCCAAAACCAACCAGAGGTCTTTGGTTGCTCTATTACTGACCCTTGCCTAGGTTGGGAAAATACAGAGGCCTTGGTAGAAGAGATTTACGCTACCTTGACAAAATAAGTGAAAAGGATGGAGTTGGGGAATCTCAACTCCTTTTGATGAGAATGATAGTTGGACACGGAATTGACATCGAAGAATTGGCTTCGATAGAAAGTGCAGTTACACGACATGAAGGATTTGCTAAGCGCGTGCTGACCGCTAAGGAAATGGAACGGTTTAACAGTCTTAAAGGGCGCAGGCAGATTGAATATTTGGCTGGTCGCTGGTCGGCTAAGGAGGCCTTTTCCAAGGCTCTGGGGACGGGCATTGGCAAGCTTGGTTTTCAGGATTTGGAAGTCTTGAATAATGAACGCGGGGCACCTTATTTTAGTCAGGCACCATTTTCAGGAAAGATTTGGCTTTCTATCAGCCATACAGATCAGTTTGTGACAGCCAGTGTCATTTTGGAGGAAAATCATGAAAGCTAGTCCACATAGACCAACCAAGGCTCTGATTCATCTGGGAGCTATTCGACACAATATTCAGCAAATGGGGGCTCATATCCCTGAGGGGACACTCAAGTGGGCAGTGGTCAAAGCCAATGCCTATGGGCATGGGGCAGTAGCTGTTGCCAAGGCAATCCAAGAAGATGTAGACGGTTTTTGCGTTTCCAATATTGATGAAGCCGTTGAACTCAGACAAGCTGGACTCAGCAAGCCAATCCTCATTTTAGGAGTTTCTGAGCTAGAAGTTGTTGCTCTAGCTAAAGAATATGACATCACCTTGACTGTGGCTGGACTGGAGTGGATTCAAGCACTCTTAGATAAGGAAGAAGACCTAACTGGATTGACAGTTCACCTCAAGATTGACTCAGGAATGGGACGGATTGGTTTTCGAGAGGCTAGTGAAGCCGAGCAGGCTCAAGATTTGCTCCAACAACATGGTGCTCGTGTTGAAGGGATTTTTACCCACTTTGCTACTGCAGACGAGAAATCAGATGACTACTTTAATGCCCAGTTAGAACGGTTTAAAACTATTTTAGCTAGTATGAAAGGTCTTCCAGACTTGGTTCATGCTAGCAATTCTGCAACGACCCTTTGGCATGCAGAGACTATTTTCAATGCGGTCCGTATGGGAGATGCTATGTATGGTCTTAACCCTAGCGGAGAGGTTTTGGACTTACCTTATGACTTGAAACCAGCCTTGACCTTGGAATCTGCCCTGGTTCATGTCAAGACAGTTTCAGCTGGAGCTTGCATGGGCTATGGAGCCACCTATCAGGCGGACAGCGAGCAAGTCATCGCGACCGTGCCGATTGGCTATGCGGATGGTTGGACACGTGACATGCAGAATTTTTCTGTCTTGGTAGATGGCCAAACTTGCCCAATCGTCGGCAGGGTTTCGATGGACCAAATCACCATTCGTCTGCCTAAGCTTTATCCCTTAGGAACAAAGGTAACCTTGATTGGCTCCGACGGAGATAAGGAAATCACAGCGACTCAGGTAGCAGTCTACCGTGGAAGCATTAACTATGAGGTGGTTTGTCTTCTCAGCGACCGCATTCCGAGAGAATATTATTAGAAAAGAAAGGAGTGGAGCATGAATCTACATCAACCCTTGCATGTCTTACCTGGTGTGGGACCAAAGTCAGCAGAAAAATACGCCAAACTAGGAATTGAAAACTTGCAAGACCTCTTGCTCTACTTTCCTTTCCGTTATGAAGACTTCAAAACCAAGCAGGTGCTGGAGCTAGAAGACGGTGAGAAGGCGGTTCTTTCTGGTCAAGTCGTGACTCCTGCTAGTGTCCAGTATTATGGTTTCAAGCGCAATCGCCTGCGTTTTAGCCTCAAGCAGGGAGAAGTCGTTTTTGCGGTGAATTTCTTTAACCAGCCTTATCTAGCTGATAAGATAGAGTTGGGAGCAACCCTTGCTGTCTTTGGAAAATGGGACCGTGCCAAGGCTAGTTTGACTGGGATGAAGGTCCTGGCTCAGGTGGAAGATGACCTCCAGCCTGTTTATCGCTTGGCTCAGGGAATCAGTCAGGCCAGTCTGATCAAGGTCATCAAGACGGCTTTTGATCAGGGACTGGACCTCTTGATTGAGGAAAATCTTCCCCAGTCTTTGCTGGACAAATATAAACTCATGTCCCGTTGTCAGGCCGTTCATGCTATGCATTTTCCCAAGAATTTGGCAGAATACAAGCAGGCCCTTCGCCGTATCAAGTTTGAGGAACTCTTTTATTTCCAAATGCAGTTGCAGACGCTCAAGTCTGAAAATAGAGTTCAGGGAAGCGGTCTGGTTCTGGATTGGTCTCAGGAAAAGGTGATAGCTGTCAAAGAAAGCTTGCCTTTTGCCTTGACTCAAGCTCAAGAAAAGAGTTTGCAGGAAATTTTGGCCGACATGAAGTCGGACCACCACATGAATCGTCTCTTACAAGGGGATGTGGGGAGTGGAAAAACTGTGGTTGCTGGCTTGGCCATGTTTGCGGCAGTGACAGCTGGTTATCAGGCTGCCCTAATGGTACCAACAGAAATCCTCGCAGAGCAACATTTTGAGAGTTTACAGAACCTTTTTCCCGACTTGAAACTGGCTCTCTTGACAGGTTCCTTAAAAGCTGCAGAAAAGAGAGAAGTTTTAGAGACCATTGCCAAGGGTGAGGCTGATTTGATTATAGGAACTCATGCTCTGATACAGGATGGGGTGGAGTATGCTCGTTTGGGCTTGATTATCATCGATGAGCAACACCGTTTTGGTGTGGGACAAAGGCGGATTTTAAGGGAAAAAGGGGACAATCCAGATGTTCTCATGATGACAGCGACTCCTATTCCACGGACGCTGGCTATCACAGCCTTTGGCGATATGGATGTTTCCATTATCGACCAGATGCCAGCAGGGCGTAAGCCTATTGTGACACGCTGGATCAAGCATGAGCAACTACCTCAGGTCTTGACTTGGTTAGAGGGGGAAATTCAAAAAGGTTCCCAAGTCTATGTCATCTCTCCCTTGATTGAAGAATCAGAAGCTCTGGATCTGAAAAATGCCATTGCCTTATCAGAAGAGTTGACGGCTCATTTTGCAGGTAAGGCAGAGGTTGCTCTTCTACATGGTAAGATGAAGAGTGATGAAAAAGACCAGATTATGCAGGAGTTCAAAGAGAGAAAAACTGATATTCTGGTTTCGACGACGGTTATCGAGGTCGGGGTCAATGTTCCCAATGCGACCGTCATGATTATCATGGATGCCGATCGCTTCGGTCTCAGCCAGCTTCACCAGCTCAGAGGTCGTGTTGGTCGGGGAGATAAGCAGTCCTATGCAGTTCTTGTTGCCAATCCCAAGACGGACTCTGGGAAAGACCGTATGCGCATCATGACAGAAACCACCAATGGTTTTGTTCTTGCTGAGGAAGATTTAAAAATGCGGGGTTCGGGTGAGATTTTTGGAACCAGACAGTCAGGACTTCCAGAATTTCAAGTGGCTGATATTATCGAAGATTTTCCGATTTTAGAAGAAGCCAGAAAAGTGGCTAGCTATATTAGTTCGATAGAAGGTTGGCAAGAGGATCCAGAGTGGCGCATGATCGCCCTTCATTTGGAAAAGAAAGAACATTTAGATTAATACTCTTCGAAAATCAAATTCAAAC